>DATAYX010000199.1:0-7887 GCA_036272355.1 Acidimicrobiales bacterium | reverse complement strand
GCCGTCGCGCCTGCGGGTCGCGCTCGACGCGACACCGCTCCTCGGGCTCCCCACCGGCATCGGTGTCTTCTGCCGCGGGGCGCTCGGCGCGCTGGCGGCGCGGCCCGGCGTCGAGGTGCAGGCCTTCGCCGTGAGCTGGCGGCGCCGTTCGATGCTCGACGGCCGGCTGCCCGACGGCGTCTCGCACCACCAACGCGCCATGCCGGCGCGGCCCCTCCACGCGCTCTGGGCGCGCCAGGACGGCCCTCCCGTGGAATGGTTCATCGGTGCTGCCGACGTGGTCCACGGGACGAACTTCGTCGTCCCCCCGACGCGCCGCGCCGCCGCCGTGGTCTCGGTGCACGATCTGACCCCGCTGCACCACCCCGAGCTGTGCGACGCCGCCACGTTGGCCTACCCCGGTCTCATCCGCCGGGCCTTGCACCGCGGCGCCTGGGTGCACGCCGACTCGGGCTTCGTCGCCGGCGAGGTGGTCGAGGCGTTCGGCGCCGACCCTGGGCGCGTGCGCGTCGTCCATCCCGGGGTGCCGGACCTGCCCGGGCTCGGCGACGCCGAGGTGGAGGACGTGCTGCGGCGGGTCCTGCCGCCGGGAACGGGGCGCTACTGCCTGGCCGTCGGGACGGCCGAGCCGCGCAAGGACCTGCCGGGCCTCGTCCGTGCGTTCGGTGAGGTGGCCACGTCGCACGACGACGTGGCCCTGGTGTTGGCGGGGCCACCGGGGTGGGGCGAAGCCGCCCTGGAGGAGGCGGTGGCGGCCTCGCCCGCACGCAGGAGAATCGTGAGGACGGGCTGGCTCGACGATGCCGACCTGGCCGCGCTCTTGGGACGGGCCACGGTGCTCGCCTTCCCGTCGCTCTACGAGGGGTTCGGCTTTCCGCCCCTGCAGGCCATGCGCGCCGGCGTGCCGGTCGTCGCCACCCGGGCCGGCTCGTTGCCCGAGGTCCTCGGCGACGGCGCGCTCTTGGTCGAGCCAGGCGACACCGACGGTCTCGCCGGCGCACTCGAGCGGTGCCTGGCGGATGCCTCGACGCGCCGGGCGCTGGTGGCGGCAGGGTCGGCGTGGGTGGCCCGCTTCTCGTGGGAGTCCTGCGGTGCCGGGCTCGAAGCGCTGTACCGCGACGCGGTCGTGGGGCGGCGTGGCTGAGGCGGCCCCGTCCGTGCTGATCGCGGCCGAACAGCTGCGACGGGGCGTGCCCGGCGGCATCGGCAACTACGCGCGCGGGCTGCTTGCCGGCCTACAGCGTTGCGCCGAGGAAGGCGACGGCGTCGAGGTCACGTTGTTGGCCAGCCGGTCCCCGCGTGGGGCCGCCGACCCGCTGGACGCCTACGGCCGGCCCGTGGTCGTCTCCGCGCTCCCGGGCCGCCTCATGACCCGGGCCTGGGACCACGCCCTCCTGCGCGCGCCCGAGGGCTTCGCCGTCGTCCATTCGGTCTCGCTGGCGGCGCCGACGCTGCGCCGCGCCAGCCGCAGCCGGCTCGTCGTGACCGTCCACGACCTGGCTTGGCGACGCCACCCCGAGGCGACGACGCGACGGGGCCGCCGGTGGCACGAGGCCGCGCTCCGCCGCGCCCGCGAGGGCGGGGCGGACCTGGTCGTGCCCTCCCGTCTCGTCGCCGCGGACCTCGTGGCGTCCGGCGTCGACGAGGGGAGGATCACCGTCGTGCGCGGCGGCACCGATCACCTCGCTCCGCCCGACGAGGATGCGGCCGGCGCCCGGCTGGGGCAGGTCGGCGTGCACGGCCAGTACCTGTTGACCGTCGGCACCCTCGAGCCGCGCAAGAACCTCGACCGCCTGGTGGGGGCATACCGCTTGGCGCGGCCGCAACTGCCCGAGCGTTGGCCGTTGGTCATCGTCGGCCCGACCGGGTGGGGCCATGGCGCGCCGCACGACGCCGAAGGCGTCGTCTTCACCGGCTCGGTCCCCGATGCGGTCCTCTCGGCGCTGTACCGACGCGCCCGGGCGTTCGCCTACGTCCCCCTCACCGAGGGCTACGGGCTGCCTCCGCTCGAAGCGATGCGCATGGGCACGCCCTCGGTCGTGTCCTCGGAGGTCCCGAGCGTGCACGACCTCGGCGAGCCCGATCCTGCGCCGGCGCGCATCGTCGACCCGCTCGACGTCGACGACATCGCCGCCGGTTTGCTCGCCGTCCTCACCGACGACCCCCTCCGCGCCGACTTGTCGGCGCGCGGCGCCTCGTTCGCGTCCGCACGCACGTGGCACGCGGCCGCGGGCGCGCACGTCCGCCTGTGGAAGCGGCTGGCGTGAACGCCGCGGGTCCGCTCGCGCTGTCGCTCGACGTCTCCGCGGTGCCCGCGCGGCCCGGGGGCGCGGGCCGCTACACCATCGCCCTGGCCCACGGCCTGGCGGCCCATCCGGACGTGACGCTCACCCTCGTGGCACGGCGCAGCGACGCCGCCCGCTGGGAAGCGGTGGGAGCCCGGCAGCTCAGGGCCGCGGTCCCGACGTCGCGTCCCGCCCGGCTCGCCTTCGAGCAGGTGCGGCTGCCGGCGCTGCTCCGCTCCGCCGCGGTCACCGTGCACCACGGGCCGCACTACACGATGCCGGCGCGGTCGCCCGTGCCCTGCGCCGTCACCATCCACGACTGCACCTTCTTCGACCATCCGGAGTGGCACCAGCGCACCAAGGCCGCGTTCTTCCGCCGCGCCATCCGCCGGGCCGCCCGGCACGCGGGGGTGCTCGTGTGCGTGAGCCAGGTCACGGCCGAACGGCTCGCCGCCAACTGTCCGGTGCGCGCCCCCGTGGTCGTGGCGCCCCACGGCGTGGACCACGCGCGGTTCTCACCGGTCGAACCGGGCCCGGGCGCCGACGCTGCGGCACTGCGCGACCTCGGCGTGCCCGGCGACCGGCCCTTCGTCGCCTTCATCGGGACCCTCGAGCCGCGCAAGGGCGTGGCGGCGTTGGTCGGCGCGTTCGACGCCCTCGCGGCCTCCAGGCCCGACCTGATGCTGGTGCTCGCGGGCCAGCCGGGGTGGGGAATGGCCGAGACGGAGCGTGCCCTCGCGGCGGCGCGGTACGCGGACCGCATCGTCCGGACCGGGTACCTGCCCGAACCGGCGGTCCCGGCCCTCCTGCGGCGGGCAGCGGTGGTCGCCTGCCCCGCCCTGGAGGAGGGCTTCGGCCTCCCCGCCCTCGAAGCGTTGGCGTGCGGTGCCCCGCTGGTCACGACGGAGGGAACGGCCATGGCGGAGTTGGCGGGCGGGGCCGCCCTGTTGGTGCCGCCAGGCGCTGTGGGTCCCTTGGCCGAGGCCCTCGCCGCCGCCCTCGACGCCGGACCGGACACCGAGCGCCGCGCACTCGGGCTGCGGGTAGCGGCGGAGCGGACATGGGAGGCGAGCGTGGCGGAGCACCTCCGCGCCTATGCGCTGGCGGAGCAGGCCCCGCTGTAGGGTTCCGCGGGTGCGTGCGCTGATCACCGGGGGCAAGGGCTTCGTCGGCCAATGGCTGGCCGCGCACCTGAAGGACCGGGGCGACGAGGTTGCGGTGATCGATCTGGAGACGGACGTCGCCGACGGCGCCGCGGTTCGGCGCGTCATGCACGACATGGCGCCCGACGCGGTGTACCACCTGGCCGCGATGACGCACGTGGGCGAGAGCTGGGAGCACCCGAGCCAGGTGCTCCGGGTCAACGTGCTCGGCACGGCCGAGATCCTGGCCGCCGCGAGGGCGGAGACGCCGCAGGCGCGGGTGCTGGTGGTGAGCTCCGCAGAGGTCTACGGGGTCGTCACCCCCGAGCAGCTCCCCCTGGGCGAGGCGACCCCGACCGCGCCGGCGAGCCCGTATGCGGCCAGCAAGCTCGCCGCCGAGGACGTGGCGCTCCAGGCCTGGCGGGGCTACGGCCAGCCGGTCGTCGTCGTGCGGCCGTTCAACCACATCGGACCCGGGCAGTCGCCCAACTTCTTCGTGCCGGCAATGGCCAAGCGCATCGTCGAAGCCCGTCGCTCGGGGGCGGCGTCGCTGCGGGTCGGCACGTTGACGACGCGGCGGGACTTCACCGACGTGCGCGACGTGGTCGCGGCGTACCGCCTCCTCATGGAGGAGGGGGTGCCGGGGGAGATCTACAACGTGTGCTCGGGCGTCGACGTCGCCATGTCGGAGGTCGCCGGGCAACTGCTGGCGCTCGCCGGCGCGGACCTCACGCTCGAGACGGACCCCGAGCTCGTGCGCCCCGTGGACGTGCCGGTGCTGCGCGGCGACGCGGCGCGCCTGCGCACCGCCACCGGGTGGGAGCCGCAGGTCCCGCTCGCGACGACGCTCGCCGACGTCCTGGCCTCGTGGGAGGCGGACTGACGGCGAGCGTCGCCTGCGGGGGAATGGTGCTCAGGCGCTGACGCGCTGGCGGATCTGGATCCGCACCTCGCGCGCCTGCTCGCGCGCCTTCGTGGTGACCTGCGTCACCGAGGTGGGCAGGCGCTCCTCGATCGGCTGCAGCGTGCTCTCGACGAACTGCACGGCCGACTCGGCCAGGTCGTCGATCTGACGGAAGCCCTTGGCGACGCCCTGGCGGACGTCGCCGATGCGCTCCTCGATCGGCAGGTCCTTCTGCAGGCGCTTCTGGAGCTCGACCCGCTGTACCTGGGCCCGCTGGTAGGCCAGCACGCCGAGGCCGACGGCGACGTACGCCACGTCCCGGGCCAGGTCGGGGACACCCTTCGAGAGGGTGGTGATGTTGGTGGTCACGTCAGGCATTGAAGCCTCCTGTCTTGTGCGAACACAGTGGCGATCTGCTCGCCTCGGGGGCCGGCTCTCGGCCCCTACGCCTGTGTACTACAGTATCATATTTGTTAAACACTAGCAAGCAGCAGGCACGGATCGAGCACCGATCGAACACGAATTCCGTGCCTGAGGCCCTTCGCGCCGAACGGATAGCCTCAGGCCCCTGATGGACGCCCAAGTGCCGGCCGTGGTCGCCGTCATGGTGACCACCGATCCGGGCCAATGGTTCGAAGAGGCGCTCTCCTCCCTGGCGTCCCAGGACTACGGGGAGCTCTCGGTGCTGGTCCTGGCCACCGGTGACGACCCATCGGAGGTCACCGAGCGGGTCGCCCGGGTGCACCCCGACGCCTTCGTCCGGCACCTGCCGGACCGTCCCGTCTACGGCGACGCCACGAACGAGGTCATGGGCATGGTCGAGGGCGCGGCCTTCTACCTCCTCCTCCACGACGACGTCGCGCTGGACCACGACGCCGTGCACGAGATGGTCGAGGAGTCGTTCCGCTCGAACGCCGGCGTCGTCACGCCCAAGTTCGTCAACTGGGACGACCCCAGCGTCCTGCTCCATGTGGGGATGAGCTGCGACAAGACGGGAGCGGTGGTCGACCGGGTCCTCGAGGGCGAGGTCGACCACGGCCAGCACGATGCGGTGCGCGACGTCTTCGTCGCCCCCGGCGGCTGCATCCTCGTGCGCGCCGACCTCTTCCGCGAGCTCGGGGGGTTCGACCCCGGCATCGTCGCGATGGGCGAGGACCTCGATCTCTCGTGGCGGTGCCAGGTGGCCGGCTCACGCGTGGTCGTCGCGCCCGACGCGCGCGTGCGCCACCGCGAGGTGGTCGCCGGCGGGCTGGTGCCGCTCTCGGTGACCGGGGCGACCCCGACCCGTGGCCGCCGTCCCGTTACCATGCAGGCGCTGCAGCGCCGCCACGAGCTGCGGGCCGTGCTCAAGTGCTACACCCGGATCCACCTCATCCGGGTGCTGCCGCAGGCCGCCCTCCTCGCACTGGGCGAGGTGATCGTTGCGCTGCTGGCCCGCGACGGGGAACGCGTGCGCGCGGTGGTGGGTGCGTGGAACTGGAACGCCAGGCGCCTGACGGAGATCTCCCTGCTCCGCGGCCAGCTGGCGGAGCACCGCTTGTTCCCGGACTCCGAGGTGCGGCGGCTCCAGCTTCGGGGCAGCGCGCGCCTGTCGCGGTATCTGAGCCGGCTCTCGCACCAGGGCCTCGAGGCCGCCAATTCCGTCGCCGTGGCGCGTGGGCGGGCCGAGCCGGACGACGAACGGGCCGAAGTGGCCGTGCTGACCGGCAGCGTCGGGTTCGCGTTCAGCGAGGACTCGGATTTCGACGAGCTCGACGACCTGGGTCGCCGCGCCGGCCGCGACCGGTTCGGCCGGCGGGTGCGCCGCGCGCCGCTCAGCACCGGGCGCCAGCGCCTCGTCGTGCTGCTCGTGGCGGCGCTCGTGATCGCCGTCGGGACCCGCGAGCTGCTCTTCGGCTCGCTGCCGCTGGTGGGCCAGCTGGCGCCGTTGCCCTCGTGGTCGACGGCCTGGCACCACTTCTTCTCGGGCTGGCAGTCCGCCGGGGTGGGGACGACGGCCCCGGCGTCGCCGGCCTTCGGGGTCTTCGGCGTCGCGGGCACCGTCTTCTTCGGGGCCATGGGCACGCTGCAGCGCGTGCTGCTGCTCGGCTGCATCCCCCTGGGTGCCCTGGGTGTCTCGAGGTTCATGGGACCGCTCGTCTCGCCCCGGGCCCGGGTCGTCGCCGTCATCTGCTATCTCGGCCTTCCGTTGCCCTACGGGTCCCTCGGCGCGGGCCGCTGGGACGGCCTGATCGCATACGCGCTGTTCCCGTTCATCGCGCTGCGCCTGGCCGGCGCCGCCGGCGTCGAGCCCTACGCCGTCGAGCAGGGAAACCGGTGGCGGACCCGGCCGGCCGGGCAGATCGCCACCCTGGGCGCGCTCATCGCCGTAGGCGCGTCGTTCGCCCCCGCCCTCGCACCCCTCGTGCTCGTCGCCGCGCTGGCCTGGGTCGTCGGCTCGTACCTCGTCGGCGCCCGCGACGCCGGGTGGCGCCCGCTCGCCGTCGCCGTCGTGTCGGTCGGGTTGGCGCTCGTGCTCCTGGCGCCCTGGGTCGTCGGCACCGCCCTGGCCGGCAAGGGCTCTCTCGCCATCTTCGGCCTGCCGATCGCGGGAGCGACCGCACCCGACTGGGGCGAGCTCGTTCGTTTCGCGATCGGGCCCGTGGCGCGATCGCCGCTGGTCTGGCTGCTCATCGCCGCCGCCGCGTTCCCGCTCGCCATCGGACGCGGGCTCAGGCTCGTCTGGGCGGCGCGGCTGTGGGTCATGGCCTGCGCCTCCTGGGGGTTGGCCCTGGCCGCGGTCCGCGGCGACATGGGATCGTTCGCGCCCTCCACGCCGGTCGTGCTCGCCCCGGCCGCGTTGGCGATCGCCGCCTGCCTCGGGCTGGGGATCTCCTCGTTCGAGAACGACCTCACCGGACGCGAATTCGGTTGGCGCCAGGTGATCGCCGCCGCCGCGCTCGTCTTCGGCGTCGTGGGCCTCCTCCCCGTGGTCGGGGGGGCGGTGAGCGGCCGGTGGAACCTCCCTGCCCAAGGCGTCGAACAGCCGCTGTCCTTCCTCGACCGCGCGTCGCCGGCCGGCGGGGACCGGGTGCTGTGGCTCGGCGACCCGCGGGCCCTCCCCGTTGGCGGGTGGTCGATCGAGCGCGGGCTGGCCTACGCGTTGACGCCCTCGGACCTGCCCGACACCTCCCAGGTGCTCACGCCCGCCGGGGCCGGCCCCGCGTCCCTCGTGGCGCACGCGGTGCAGCTCACGACGACGGGCGGCACCGTGCACCTGGGACGGCTCGTCGCCGCCGCGGGGGTGCGCTACATCGTGCTCGTCCAGGGCCTGGCGCCGTCGACGGTCAGCTCGCTTGCCCCGTCGGTCAACGCGCCCCCGCCGCCGGGCCTGGAGACCGACCTGCTCGAGCAGGCCGACCTGCATCTCGTGCCTGGCGACGTTGGCATCTCGGTGTTCCAGAACGACGAGACGATGCCGGTCACGGCGCAGCGCGCCGCACCCTTGCCCGCGGGAAGTGACTGGACCTATCCGAGCGGGGCGGACGTGGTCGGCTGGAAACCGGTGCTGGCGACG
>DATAYX010000198.1:0-4704 GCA_036272355.1 Acidimicrobiales bacterium | reverse complement strand
TCGACCGGGACGGCGCGCGTCGCGAGCGAGGCGAGGTCGCTGCCGGCGTCCGGTTCGCTGAAGAGCTGGCACCACATTTCCTCGGCGGAGAGGATCCGTGGCAGGAACCGCGCCTTTTGTTCCGCGGTGCCGTGGGCGAGGAGCGTCGGTCCGACCAGGTTGATGCCGATGCGTCCGACCAGCTCCGGAGCCCTGGCGCGCGCCAATTCCTCGATGACGACGTAATTCTCCAGAGCCCCGAGCCCACGCCCGCCGTACTCCTCGGGCCACGTGACCCCGACCCAGCCCGCACCGGCCAAGGCGGCCTGCCAGCGCCGGCCGAACGCGACCGTCTCGGCCAGGTCGTCGAAGCGAGGAGGGAGCCCGACGCCGTAGGGCCACGGGAGGTGTTCCTCGAGCCAGGCCCGGAACGCGTCGCGCAGCACCTCCTGTTCGGGGGTGGAGCGGAGATCCATCCGCCGCAGCATGGCACAGCCGCCTCGACGGGTGACACCCGTGTCAGCCATCACCGTAGACTGCGCCGCCGTGGACTTCGACCTCTCGGCCGACCAACAAGCACTGCGCGAGGCCGCGGCCGCGCTCCTGGAGGGCAAGGCGGGACACGACGCGTTGCGCGCGCGCGTCGGTGCCGGCGCCGTCGTCGGCACGCTGCCCGGCGCTGGTGACGCGCCCGCAGCCGCGACGGACGCCCCGCACGGCTACGACGCCGGCGCCTGGGAGGCAATGTCCGAACAGGGCTGGCTGGCCATCGAGCTGCCCGAGGACGACGGTGGGCTCGGGCTCGGGCTGGTCGAAGTCGCGGTGCTCTGCGAGGAATTGGGCCGTCGTCTGGTCGCCGCGCCGTTCCTTCCTTCGGTCGTCGCGCTCGGCGCCTTGAGCGACACGGATGCCCGCGCCACCGCAGCGACGAAGGAATGGCGCGAGGCGCTCAGCCAGGGATCGGCCGTCGGGTGCACCGTCGTCGTGCCACCGGGTCGCCTGTCGGTCACCGAGGGGAGCACGGAGGGCGAGGTGCGCCTCGACGGCGACGCGCCGCCGGCGCCCTACGCGCCCTCGGCCGACGTGGCCGTCCTGGTCTGCGACGACAGCACGTACGCAGTCGACCTGCGCGCCGGTGGCCGACCAGACCCGGTGCCTGCGATGGATCGCACCCGCGAGCTGGGCATCCTCCATTTCGACGGGACCCCGGCCGTACGTCTCGGTGGGGCGGACGCCGCGGGGCGGGCGCTCGACCGCGCCGCGACGCTCGTCTCGGCGGAGATGCTGGGCGCCGCCGACCACGTGTTGTCGATGTCGGTCGACTACGCGAAGGACCGCGTCCAATTCGGGAAGCCGATCGGCTCGTTCCAGGCGGTCAAGCACATGCTGGCCGACGCCCTGGTCGACGTCGAAGGGATGCGGTCGACCGTGTACTACGCGGCGTGGTGCACCGCCGCCGACGACCCCGAGCGCTCCGTCGCGGCGAGCATGGCCAAGGCGTGGTGCTCCGATGCGTCGAGGCGCGTCATGGGCACCGGGTTGCAGGTGCACGGCGGCATCGGCTTCACCTGGGAGCACGACATGCACCTCTATGTGAAGCGGGCCCAGCTGGACCAGGTCAGCTACGGCGACGCTTCGTTCCACCGCGACCGCATCGCCACGATCTTGCGAACCCGGCTGGAGTCCGGCCAGGCCCTGTCCTGACTAATTCTTGAGCGTCCGCACCGGGACGTTGCCGATCCTGATGAACACGAGGGTCTCGCCCTGGCTCCCGTGTGCCGGCGCGACGACCTGCGCCCGGGCGGCCACGAGATAGTCCGACCGCAGGATCGCGGTCTCGTGCACCTGGCCCTGCGTGGTGCTGGCCACCGCTTTGCAGATGGCGCCGCTCGCACGCGGCACCCGCGCGGAATAGTCGGCCAGGCTCTCCGTCCTCTTGAAGGTCGAACCCTTTTGGTTCCAGGACGCCTCGCCCTCGAGCATGGCGGAATAGGAGCTCAAGACGCAGGAGACAGCCGGCTGGCGCAGCACCCCGGCGATCTTCGCCGAGGACCCGCTGACGTCGTAGACGACCATCCGGTCCGGGGCGGAGTAGTCGATCAGGCGCTCCGTCGTCCCGTTCGCCGTGCCCACTCCCACGTTCACGCTGGTGACCAACTCCATGATCCACGAGTTGGCCCCGGTCGGCGTGCCGAACGTCTTGTCAGCCGCGTTCTGGACCTGGATGGTCGTCGAAGTCGGGGCCGACATGGCTCCCAGCACGGCGAAGCCCGCCGCGAGCACGGCCAGCACCGCGAGCAGCATCAACGGAACGAGATTGCGGCGAGGCATCCGCCCAACGTAGTTCCGGGCACCGCCTCGCCGCGGCTACCCGGGTGTCAGGCCGGCCCAGGTCGGAACCCCGCGCATCATTGCCTGGCGGCCTGGCGCCGCAACTCGGCCCGGTCCGCCTTGCCGGACCCGAGCAGCGGCAGACCCTCGAGCCGCACGACCTTCTCCGGCGTCTTGAAGGTCGCGATGCCGCGGCTGGTGAACCATCGGCGGCAGGCTTCGAGGTCGAAGGGCGCGGCGGACTCCACGAACGCGGCAACGCGCTCGCCCATCAGGGGATCGGGATACCCGACGGCGACCGCGTGGCGGACGTCGGGGTGTGCTTCGAGCGCGGCCTCCACCTCCGAGGCGGAGATGTTCTCGCCGCCCCGGATGATCACGTCCTTGAGCCGGCCGACGATGCGCAGCCATCCCTCCCCGTCGACCGTCGCGAGGTCGCCGGTGCGGAACCACCCTCCGGCCGCGATGACCGCTGCGGTCTGCGCCGCGTCCGCGTAGCCGGCGAACATCTCGGGCCCGCGCACCCAGAGCTCGCCGGCCGACCCCGTCGCCTGGCGCGCGCCGGTCTCGGGATCCGAGATCCGCAGCTCCACCCGCCCGATCGCCCGGCCGTCGGTGTCCCGTGCGATCTCGAAGGGGTCGTCGTCGGTGCTCGTGGTGACGGTGGGCGCCTCGGTGGAACCGTACGTGCGCTTGACCCGGCAGTCGAAGATCCGGGCCGTCTCCTCGACGAACGCGGGCGTGACCGACGCCCCGCCGCTCGAGATCAGCCGCACCGTCGACACGTCGGTGCCTGCGTCCGCCGCGCCGCCCAATGCCCCGCCCATGGCGATGAAGAACGTCGGCGGCCCCGCCATGAAGGAGATCCGCTCGCCGGCCACGAGCGCCAGCGCCCGCTCCGCGTCGAACCGCCGCATCAGCACGGCGCGCATCCCGGCCGCGCCGGGGACGAGCACGCCGTTGAGCAACCCCGAGATGTGCGCCATCGGCGCCGGCACCAGGACCGCATCATCACCGCCCAGGCCGTGGACCCGCGTCATCAGCGACGCCTTCCAGCTCAAGCCGCGGTGCGTGTGCAGCACCGCCTTGGGGACGCCGGTGGAGCCGGACGTGAACAGGACGAGTGCGACGTCGGACGGCTTCACGGCACCATTGCCCCCGACCGCCATCGGCGCCCCGCCCAGGCTCTCCGCCAGCGCCGCCGGGGAGGATATGACGTCGGGGCCGAGTTCCAACACGAGCGCGGGGTCGATCTGGGCCAGCGCGCCGTCCACGTCGGCCGCGCCGAACGTATGGAGGAGCGGCGCGGCGACGGCGCCGAGGCGCCAGCACGCACGCACGAGGACCGCCGCGGCCACGCTGTTCGGTACCTGCCACGCCACGGCGGCGCCCTTGGCGACGCCGCGCTCGCGCAAGCCGCCGGCCACGGTCGCCACCAGCGCCTCGGCCTGCGCGGCCGAGAGCCGCGTGTCACCGTCGACGATCTCACCGCCGCGTGCCGAAATCAGCTCGTCGAGTGTCGGCACGTCCCAGGGCCCACCGGGGCGCCGGTAGGCGCGGGCCTGACTCGGCACCCACGTGGGTCGGAGGCGGGCACTCACGGCAGGGCACCCTACCTGGGTCCCACTAACGTGACGCCGATGTCAGGACCGGACGCGCCGGCGAGAACGGGTCACGCGTGGACCTCGCGCTGAAGCAAGAGGACGAGGCGTTCGCCGCGTCCTTCCGCGACTGGCTGGCGCGGCACGACCATCGTCCGCCCGCCTTCGTCGACCTCGCCGACGAGGTTGCGTGGGGCCGCACCTGGCAGGCCACCCTCGCGGCCGACCGCTGGGTCGGCGTGCACTGGCCCGAGGCCTACGGCGGCCGCAGCGCGACGCCGGTGCAGGTCGCGCTCTACCAGAGCGAGTACGCGCGTTCACAGGCACCCCAGCCGGTGAACCGCGTCGGGATCAACCTGGTCGGGCCGACCCTGCTGGCGCACGGCACCGAGGACCAGCGCCTGCGCTACCTGCCCAAGATCCTCTCGGCCGAGGAGATCTGGTGCCAGCTCTTCAGTGAACCGGACGCGGGGAGCGACCTGGCCTCGCTCTCCACGAAGGCGACCCCGGTCGACGGCGGCTACCTCGTGACCGGTCGCAAGGTCTGGACCTCGTACGCGCAGTTCGCCACGTGGGGCCTCTGCCTCGCCCGCAGCGAGCCGGACGCGGCGCGGCCGCAGCAGGGCATCACGGCGATGATCGTCGACATGGCCGATCCCGGGGTCGACGTGCGCCCGCTCGTGCAGATGACGGGCGACGCCGAGTTCAACGAGGTGTTCCTCACCGACGTCTTCGTGTCGTCCGAGCATCTCATCGGATCGGAGGGCCAGGGCTGGACCGTCGCCGGCTCGAC
>DATAYX010000197.1:0-7179 GCA_036272355.1 Acidimicrobiales bacterium | reverse complement strand
CGAATCTACGAGCTCGGTGCCGACGGCAGCGATTGCAAGTGGTCACACGTGCTCGTGTGGGAACCGCCGAACCGCCTCGTCTTCACGTGGGAGCTCTCCCCGCAGTGGTCGCTCGAGACCGACAGCGCCAAGGCCAGCGAGGTCGAGGTCCGCTTCACGGCCGAGGACGCCGGTCGCACCCGGGTCGACATCGACCACCACCACCTCGAGCGTCACGGCGAAGGCTGGGAGGGCCTGCGCGACGCCATTGGCTCTCCCGAGGGCTGGCCGCTCGAGCTAGGCGCCTTCGCCCGGCGGCTCGAGACGGATCAGGTTTCGTAGGACGAACAGTGACGAGAGGAAGGGGCCGCATCATGAAGGATCTGCACACAGCCGTCGGGACGTCGATCGTCGTCGACGCGCCGATCGACGACGCCTTTGCCGTCTTCACAGAGGACATGGACAGCTGGTGCCCGAAGGAGCACCACGTCCTGCAGGCACCGCTCGCCCGGATGGTGTTCGAGCCGAGGGTGGGCGGTGCGATCTACGACGTGGGTACCGACGGCAGCGAGTGCCGTTGGGCACGCGTGCTGACGTACGAGCCTCCGCATCGGATCGTCTTCAGTTGGGACATCTCGATGCAATGGCAGATCGAGGCCGATCCGGCGAGAGCGAGTGAGGTCGAAGTTCGATTCGTCGCCGATGGCCAGGCGCGCACCTGGGTCGAGCTCGAGCACCGCCACATCGACCGTCACGGCGACGGCTGGGAAGGCATGCGCGACGCGGTCGGCTCGGACGGCGGCTGGAAAGTCGGTCTGCATGCTTTCGCGCAGCGGCTCCAAGCCGAGAAGGTCGCCGAAGGGGCCTGACTTCCGCCGAGACGCTGCCGTTCCACCCTGTCTCGGCGGCCGTTCGCTCAGGCGTCGCGGGACTTCATCCGCCACGCGCCGATGGCAGTCCAGAACACGATCCAGGCCAGGATCACCAAGGACGACACCAGCGTGGACTCGGGTACCAACATGGCGCCGCCCCCGTCACCACCGCCACCGACCCCACCGCCGCTGAACGCGTAGGGCAGGCCACCGGGCTCGAGATGGGCCATCGCCACGCCCACGATGCCCCGTTGAGCGTTGAGCATGTACGTGATGACGTGGCGGCTGAACAGCGGTGTCAGGATCAGCTCGAGCACGACCAGGATGATGATCGGGACCGTGCGCTGTCCCATCAGTGAGGCCAGCCCGAGGCCGACGATGAATCCGATCGTCGCCTCGAGGGCGATCCACAGCCCGACTTCGATCATCAGCGAGGTGGACGGGGACAAGAAGTTGGCGTGGTAGTCCGCGTAGTCCTGGTTGGCCACTGTCACTGCGAAGGCGCGTATCTGGGCGGCCGACTGATGGGCCGGGATGGTGATCGTCGTCCCGTTCTTCGTCTGGATCACGGACCCAGGCGGCGGGCCGCTCCTGCCGCCGCCGGGGCATGGCACGCTCGGCGGCGGACCGTTCAGGCCCTCGCCGCCATGGAAGTTGAAGTCGCAGATGACCTCGTCGGGGTGCGCGGCCGCCCAGTTGTCGAACGCCGGCTGCGAGAGGCCGGCCGGTACGTTCACGCCGTCGAAGTTGAGCTGGGTCGGGGCGGCGAACACGCAGACCGCGCACACGATGGTGTAGCCGACCGCCACGATGCCGATGACGATGGCCAACCCGGCGGGGATCCGCGCAAGGTAGAGCGCCACCCGAGAGCGGCCGGTGATCACCAGGTGGCGGAACATCCCTTCGGTGAGGTCGATCGAGCCCGCGGTGCAGCCCACGACGGCCGCCACGATGAACCCGAAGATGAACATGAAGCCGGTCACGAGGCTGGTGAAGATGGTGTAGCCGCCGGCGGGCCCGAAGGACTTGGGGTCGACGGCGTGGGTGATGAGGCGCACGCCCAAGAAGATGACCGGGATGCCGATGTTCACCGCGATCAACGCGATCATCAGACCGCGCCGCCGCCGCAGCTCCATGAACCGCGTGGTGATCATCCCCCAAGTCGGGATCCACGAGCCTCGGTGATCGCCCCGCGCCGCCGCCCCGCTCGTCGTGGGGGCCGGACTGGGTGCCGGTGCGCCGACGTCGGAGACGGTTGTCACTGGCCTTCCCCCAAGCGGGTCGTCACCTGGAGGAACCACGCCTCGAGCGAGGCCTGGATGTGTTGCAGCCTGTACACCGAGATCCCGCCCTCGACCAGCAGCCGGTTGACCTCGGCGATGGCATCTCGCTCGGTGCCCTCGGGCAGTGAGATGGCCAACCCGTCGGGACCGAGCTGCACGTGCGCTCCGAACGGCGTCCCCCCGAGCAGCGTGAGGGCACGGTCCGGGTCTGAGCACTCGATCTGCACCTCGAAGGAGGAACCGGCGAGCAGTTGGGAGATCGGGCCCTGCCGGATCACGGTGCCGCGGTCGACGATCGCCACGGCGTCGCAGGTGCGCTCGACCTCGTCGAGCAGGTGGGACGAAAGCATGACGGTGCGACCCTCAGCCGCGAGCGCCTTGATCATGTCGCGCATTTCCAGCATGCCCCCGGGGTCCAAGCCGTTCATGGGTTCGTCGAGGATGAGCAGCTGCGGGTCGCCGAGTAGGCAGGCCGCGACCCCGAGTCGCTGGCGCATCCCCATGGAGTACTTCGACACCTTGTCGTCGGCCCGGTGCAGGATGCCGACGCGCTCGAGCGCCGGCTCGATGCGACCCTTGGCCTCCGGCTCGCGCCCGGCCGCCAATATCTGCAGGTTCTGGCGGCCGGTCAGATGGCCATGGAACCGGGGCTCGTCCACGATCGCGCCTACCCGGGCCAGCGCGAGGTCACGATGTCGGGGAACCTGGTGGCCGAGCAGGGACATCGTGCCGGCGTCGGCGTGGGTCAGCCCCAGCAGCACCCGGATCAGCGTGGTCTTGCCAGCCCCGTTGGGACCGAGGTAGCCGAAGGCACACCCCCGCGGAACGAGGAGCTCGACATCGTTGACGGCAACGTTGTCGCCGAACCGTTTCATCAACCCGTGGGTCTCGACCGCCCACTCGCTGTCCCTGTGCACCGGTGGGTCTGCAACGAGGGTCACGTCAGGTCCCGCCTCAAGGCCGTGAGCATACCGAGTATGTAAACAGTCCCGAGGGACGGTATCCAGTCAGGAATCACCCCGAAAACATCAGGGATGTCCCCTACCCGCAACGCCGACGCGCCGCCGCCGCGAGGTGCTAGCCGTACCCGCCACTCGGGATGTACGGATATGGCGGACCGTCCATGCCGCGCACCATCACCGGCCCGTAGGGCTGCAGCTCGATCCCCGCTTCGACCACCACGCGGACCGCCCATTGCTGCGCGGACGTCAACCAGTTGATCTCGATCGTCTCGCCCGCCGGCGCCTCGGCCAGCATCGCCTTCAACACGAGCGTCGCCGAGGACTCCTCGCGCGCCCCCAGCACGACGATGCGGTCGTCCCGGGCGACGGCGTACCCGTCCCCGGCGTGCAACAACAGACGGTGCCCGGGCTGGGCGAGCATGGAGGCGATGTCGACGCTCCGTCCCGAGCCGCGCACCGTGCGGTCGATGGCAGTCACGATCTCGAGCTCGCGCTCGGTCACGGCGTCCGGCTCGTAGCGCGTCACCTCGGCCGGACGTTCCACCGCGCCCGGGCGCATGGCGCCCCACGCCGCCACCACCGGGTGCAGCACGAAGCCGAAGCTCGTGTAGAGAGCCATGGCCTTGGGGTCGCGAGAGCACTGGATCGTCCCGGGGCTGGTCGGGTCGCCGTGGGTCAGCGCTAGCCGCAGGAGCTCCCGGCCCACGCCGCGCCCCTGGCGACCCGGCAGGGTGCCCAGCTGCGAGAGCGTCCAGTAGTCCTCCCGCACGAAGGACTGGGACATCCCCACGACGATGCCCTCGTCCTCGGCCACCCACGACCCCCCGGGATCGGTCCGGAGGAAGTGGCGGGTTCGGTCCTGGCGCCTGCGCTCGTCCTGGATCGTGTTGCGCGTCACCGGCAGGGCGTGGCGCGCCAGCATGGCGAGGAAGCCACTGTCGAACGCGGACACGGCCGCCGGGACGTCGGCCTCCGTCATGGGGCGGAATGCGACCATGCGGCGAAACGGGCTACGCCGAAGGCAGGAAGGCCGGCCGCCGCTGTTCGTACGCGGTGATGTCCGACTCGTGGCGCAGCGACAGCCCGATGTCGTCCCACCCGTTGAGCAACCGTTCGCGGGTGAACTCGTCGAGCGGGAACGTGCCCGAAAGGCCGGCGGCCGGCGCCTCGATCGTCCCGCGGGCGACGTCGATGGTGATCTCCAACGACGGGTCCTTCTCCACCGCGTCGAGCAGTTGGCGGTCGAGCTCCTCGGAGACCTGTACCGGCAGCAGTCCCTGCTTCGTGCAGTTGTTGCGGAAGATGTCGGCGAAGCGCGACGAGACCACGGCCTGGAACCCGTAGTCCATCAGCGCCCACACCGCGTGCTCGCGCGACGAGCCCGTGCCGAAGTTGTGCCCCGCCACCAGCACGGTGGCCCCCACGAAGTCGGGTTTGTTCAGCACGAAGTCGCGGTCGTCGCGCCACTCCGAGAACAGGCCGGCGCCGAAGCCCGTCCGCTCGACGCGCTTCAGCCAGTCCGAGGGGATGATCTGGTCGGTGTCGACGTCGGTGCGGTCGAGCGGCACGGCCCGGCCGGTCACCACCACTACGGGTTCCATCAGCCCACGCCCTCCAAGTCCTCCGGTGTCGCGAACGTCCCGGCCACCGCGGTCGCGGCCGCCACCGCAGGCGAAACGAGATGCGTGCGGCCGCCCCGCCCCTGTCGCCCCTCGAAGTTGCGGTTCGACGTCGAGGCGCACCGTTCGCCGACGGCGAGCTTGTCGGGGTTCATGGCCAGGCACATGGAGCAACCCGGCTCGCGCCATTCGAAGCCGGCCTCCCGGAACACCTCGTCCAGCCCCTCCGATTCGGCCTGCGCCTTCACCCGGTGCGATCCCGGCACCGCCAAGGCCCGCAGCCCGGCAACCACGTGGCGCCCGCGCAGCACGTCGGCCGCCGCCCGGAAGTCCTCGATACGCGAGTTCGTGCAGCTGCCGAGGAACACCGTGTCCACGGCGACCTCCCGCATGGGCGTCCCCGCCGTCAACCCCATGTACGACAGGGCACGCTCCGCCGCCTCCCGGTCGCCGGCATCCGGCATCGCCGACGGGTCGGGCACCGACCCGCTGATCGGGGTGACCTGCGCCGGGTTCGTGCCCCAGGTCACGTGCGGCGTGATCGCCGCCGCTTCGAGCACGACCTCCTTGTCGAAGACCGCACCCTCGTCCGTGGGCAAGGTGCGCCAATACGCGACCGCCTCGTCCCACGCCGCACCGACCGGCGCATGGTCGCGCCCCTGCACGTACGCGAACGTCGTCTCGTCGGGCGCCACGAGCCCCGCCCGGGCGCCCCCCTCGATCGACATGTTGCACAGCGTCATCCGGCCCTCCATCGACAACCCGCGGATGGCCGACCCGCGGTACTCGATCACGTGGCCGTTGCCGCCGCCCGTCCCGATCGTCCCGATGACCGCCAACGCGACGTCCTTCGCCGTCACCCCCGGCGCCAAGTCACCCTCCACCGTCACCGCCATCGTCTGCGGGCGCACCTGCGGCAGCGTCTGCGTCGCGAGCACGTGCTCGACCTCGCTCGTGCCGATGCCGAACGCCAACGCGCCGAACGCGCCGTGCGTCGACGTGTGGCTGTCGCCGCACACGATGGTCATCCCCGGCTGGGACCAGCCCTGCTCCGGCCCGATGATGTGCACGATGCCCTGGTTGGGGTCGCCCATGGGGAACGAGGTGATGCCGAACTCGGCGGTGTTGTCGTCGAGCACCTTGAGCTGTTGCGCGGACACGGGGTCGGCGACCGGCTTGTCGATGTCGAGAGTCGGCACGTTGTGGTCCGCCGTCGCGACGGTCAGGTCGGGACGTCGCACACCGCGCCCCGCGAGGCGCAGCCCGTCGAACGCCTGCGGCGAGGTGACCTCGTGCACGAGATGCAGGTCGATGAACAGGAGGTCGGGCTCGCCCTCGGCCGCGTGGACGACGTGCGCGTCCCAGATCTTCTCGCTGAGGGTGCGAGGCCCCGTCGCGCCGGCCATCAGCGGCCTGTCGCGACGATGTGCACCTTGAGCATCCCGCCCGGCGCTTTGTACTCCACCGCGTCGCCGGCGTTGCGTCCGACCAGGACCTGCCCGAGGGGCGAGCTCGGCGAGATCACCGGCAGGTCCCCCTGCCGCTCCTCGATCGAGCCGACGAAGAACGTCTGCGTCTCGTCCTCGTCGTCGCCCTCGTAGCGCAGCGTCACGGTGCTGCCGAGCGAGATCGAGCCGTCGTCGGACCCGGACTCGTCGACGATCTCGGCCGTCTTGAGCATCGCCTGCAACTGGCGGACCCGCGACTCCATCTTCCCCTGGGAGTCCTTGGCGGCGTGGTAGTCGCCGTTCTCGCTCAGGTCGCCGAGCGCCCGCGCCGCCTCGATCGCCTGGGCGATCTCGACCCGGCCGCGGGTGGTCAGATCCTCGAGCTCGGCCACCAGGCGGTCGTAGGTGGCCTGGGTCAGCTTGGCCGTTTCGGTCTGGTTGGCGGGAGCGTTGGTCACGGCATGTCCTTCTGGAAGCGGGCGTGCGGGCGGTGCGAGGTCAGGCACGGCGGCCGCAGCCACCAGGCTAATGCTCCCGGACGATCCTGGTTTCGCCGTGCAGCGTGTGTTGACGGGGACTGCTCACCTGCGAGAGACTGGGGTGACTATGCGCCGTCCCGAGCACTTCGTAGGCATTATTCATTAGGCGCGCCACCACCCCGCGCGCCGTCGAACCGTCCACGCAGTGGGCGGTTTTTCAATTTCCGGCGGAGGTCGGGCACGGGCCGACACGGGGACGCCGACGGGGCATCCTGGGGACGTACGAGCAGACAACGAGAGGACCGAGACGAACGTGGGCACCGCGAGCAGCAGGCATCGGGTCGCCGTCATCGGCGGTGACGGCATCGGGCCGGAGGTCTGTGCCGAGGCGCTGAAGGTGATCGCCGCGGCCGGCGTGGATCTGGATACGACCGAGTTCGACCTCGGGGCGGCCCGGTACCTGCGGGACGGGGTCGTCCTGCCGGACGAGACCCTCACCGAGCTCCGCGGGTACGACGCCATCCTCCTCGGCGCGGT
>DATAYX010000196.1:0-3543 GCA_036272355.1 Acidimicrobiales bacterium | reverse complement strand
GGCCCGCGCCCGCCGTCCGCGTCATCGAGGTCGACGGCGAGGCGGACGAGGCGGGAGCGGAGACCGGGGATGCGGCCGACGAGGTCGCGGCGGCGGGCGCACCTTCGGTCGACGAGCTGTTCGCGCGCATCCGGGCCGGCGCCGAGGAGCCAAGGGACGGTGGAGCGGTGGGCGCCCAGCCCGCGACGGACGGCGTGCCTGAGGCGGCGACGCAGGCCATGGACGCGGTCGTGGTGGAGGGGGTGGAGGGAGCAGACGATGCGCCACCCCCGGGGCCGGACGACCCGCTGATCGCGCAACGTGACGAGCTGCTGGGCCCGGTCACGACGCGTCTGAGCCGGGCCGTGAAGCGTGCGCTCGGCGACGACCAGAACCGACTGCTCGATCGCATCCGCAGCACGCCCTTGCTGAGCGGCGACGCGTTGCTCGGTCCCGAGGAGGAGCACCGGGCCGTGTTCGAGCTCGCGGTGCGCGCGCAACTGGGTGAGGCGTACGCCGCCGGGGCGACGTTCGGAGGAGCACTGGGCGGAGTCCCCGACGACGGCACGGTCGAGGAGTCGACGACGGGGCTCGCGCATGTCGTCGTGACGATGCTGCGCCGTCAGATCGAGGACCAGGGCGGCGACCTGGGCGACCAGGTGAGCGCGGCGTACCGCGAATGGCGAGGCGAGCGCGTCCAGCGCGTCTCGGGCGACTACGCGACGCAGGCCTTCTCGGCGGGCGTGGTGGCGGCGGGCGCGGACCAGAAGCTGCGCTGGGTCGTGACGTCGTCCACGGGGTGCTCGGACTGCGAGGACAACGCCTTGGCGGGCGCCGTGAGCGCGCGCGAAGCGTTCCCGACCGGCCATGTGCATCCGCCCGCCCATTCGGGCTGTCGCTGTCTCGTGGCGCCGACGAGCGACTGACCTGGGACATCCGCCGCGCCCGCGCGACACGCACGTGCCGTTAGGGCTGTAGAAGCGGACGTTAGGCTCCCTCCGTGCGCATCCCCAGCGACCTGCCGGCTGACCCCTCGCCGCCCCGCCGGCGGCACCGCGCCCGCTGGTGGATCGCCGGACTCGTCGTCCTATTCATCATCCTGCTGATCTCGCTGCGTTCGCTGGCGAATATCTACACCGACAGCCTGTGGTTCTCCTCGGTCGACTTCCACAACGTCTTCTCGACCCTGCTCGTGATCAAGCTCGGGCTCTTCGGCGTCTTCGGCGCCATCTTCTTCGCGGTGCTCTGGGTCAACCTCGTCGTATGCGACCGCATCGCCGGCCACGACATCGTGCTCGCCCAGGAGGACGAGCTGGTGCGGCGCTACCAACAGTTCGTGCGGCCGTATTCGGGGCGGATCTACGTGGCGATCGCCTTCGTGCTCGCGCTCATCGGTGCGTCGGGGACGATCAGCCAGTGGAACAACTGGATCCTGTTCCGCCACGGCGGCAACTTCGGTGTCACCGACCCTCAGTTCCACAAGGACGTCGGCTTCTATGTCTTCAAGCTCCCCTTCCTGATCTTCTGCGTCGACTGGACGCTCGCCATCCTCATCGTGACGCTGGCGGTCACGCTCGTGTTCCATTACTTCAACGGCGGGATCCAGCCCCAGCGCGGGCTGCCGCGGGTGCGCCCACCGGTGAAGGCCCACATCTCGGTGCTGCTCGCGCTCATCGCGCTGGACAAGGCGGTGGGCTACATCTTCCAGCGCTGGTCAATGGTCAACGCGTCGGACGGCTACGTCAACGGGGCCGGCTACGCCGACGTCCACGCCCGGCTTCCGGCCGAGCTGCTGCTGGTCTACGTGTCGATCGGCGCGGCCCTGATCCTGCTCTACAACATCCGGCGCCAGGGCTGGACGCTGCCGGTGCTGGCCGTGGGGATCTGGGCCTTCGTGGCGCTGGTGGTCGGCATCATCTACCCCGCGCTGCTGCAGGCGCTCAAGGTCAATCCCGCCCAGAGCTCGCTCGAGGCGCCGTACATCCAGCGCAACATCACGGCGACGACCGCGGCGTACAAGCTGAAGAACGTCAGCATGCACAATTTCGCGGCGTCGAACACGCTGACGGCTCCGCAGACGGTGGACAATTTCGACACCATCCGGAACATCCGCCAGTGGGACCCCGACCCTTCGATCTCGTTAGAGACGTTCCAGCGCAAACAGGGGCTCAAGTCCTATTACACGTTCCCGTCTCTCGGGGTCGACCGGTACGTGCTCGGAGCCGGTCTCACCCCGGTGCTCACCGGCGTCCGCGAGATCTCGTCGGCGGGCCTGCTGTCGCAGACCTGGGTCAACACCCACCTGCAGTACACGCACGGCAACGGCGTGGCCGTCGGCATCGCCAACCAGACCTCCGACAACAACCCGGTCTTCGGCGTGTCGGGCGTGCCGCCCTCGTCCTCGCAGGGCCTGCCGAAGATCGCGCAGCCCAACGTGTACTTCGGACTCGGAGAGGCCGGCTACGTCGTCGCGAACACCAAGCAAGCCGAGGTCGACTACCAGCAGAAGAGCGGCAACATCGTCGAGAGCCATTACAAGGGCGATGGGGGCGTCCAGCTCTCCTCGTTCTTCGCGAAGGCGATGTTCGCCCTGCGGCTGGGTGACTTCAACCTACTGATCTCGAGCCAGATCACTGACAAGTCGCGCATCATGTTCGTGCGTGACCCACTGGCAATGGCACAGAAGGCGGCGCCGTTCCTCAGCTTCGACCACGACCCCTACGCCGTCATCAACGAGGACCCGGGCCACAAGGACAACGGTCACATCGACTGGATCCTGGACGGCTACACGACGACGGCGAACTACCCGTACTCGCAGAACGCGAGCACACAGGAGGCGGCCATCGGGAGCACCCTTCCCGGCAGCTACAACTACGTGCGCAACTCGGTCAAAGTCGTGATCGACGCCTACTCGGGCAAGATGACCTTCTACGACCTCGACCCGAAGGACCCGATCCTCCAGGCGTATTCGGCGGCCTTCCCGGGCCTGTTGCAGCCGCTGTCGAGGATGCCCGGATCGCTGCAGGACCACTTGCGCTATCCCCAGGACATTTTCTCGATCCAGTCGGCCATCTACGGGCGCTACCACCTGAGCAACCCGTCGCAGTTCTATTCGGCGAGCAACGCATGGCAGCTGTCCCCGACCGCCGGCGCCGGACCGCAGTCGCAGGCGCTGTTGGCCGAGAACACGTTCAACAACCAGAACCAGCTCGTCTCGACGACGCCGGCACGCATGTCACCGCAGTATCAGGTGTACTCCCTGCCGGGCACGAAGGCGCAGAAGCAGGTGTTGACAATCTCCGACGGGTTCGTCCCGGCTGCGCAGGCGACCAATTCCGTCAACAATCAGAACCTCAACCTCACCGCCTGGATGGTGGGTCAGTCCGACCCGAGGACCTACGGCAAGCTGGATCTCTACCAGGTGCCCCAGGGGACGATCGGCCCTGCCAACGCGGACGCGCAGATCTCCGGGACCAGCGCGGTCTCACAGCAGATCACGCTGCTCGACAAGGGTGGCTCGCAGGTGCTGCTGGGCGAGACGCTGATGGTGCCGATCGCCGACTC
>DATAYX010000195.1:0-8203 GCA_036272355.1 Acidimicrobiales bacterium | reverse complement strand
AGGTCCTGCTCAGGCAGGAAGACGACCAGATGGTCGGCCAGCGCCTTTCGCAGGCCCTCGAGCTCCCCGCTCGTGGTCACCTTGGTGAGGTCGACCCCGGTGAGGGTGGCCCCCAGGGCGCCGGCCACCGGCTCGACCGTGAGTCCGGTCGTCCGCACTGTGGACATCTCACACCTCCCAGTCCAGGTCACCGGCTCGCGCGATCGCGTCGTCGGGACCGAGGTTAGGGCAGAGTCAGAGAATCCCCCGGGGCCGCCTCCTCTGACGGCTCCCCGAACGGCTGAACGCATCCCGATTTCCAAGCATTGTCGCTGCCGACTGTGTACTGTCACGCGGTCGCACGAGCGAGCGACGGAAAGCGATCAGGGGAACTCAACCATGACGAATTCTGGTAGTCGCATGCGTGTCTTTTTCGGAGGGGCGTTCAGCGTGGCTTTGTTGACTGCGCCCCTTGCGGTGCTCGCAGCCGCTCCGACTGGCGCGGCAACGGGGCACGCCGTCCGTCCCTTCTTGGCCCAGTCGCCGAGGACCTTTCCACCGGCACAGGTGACGTTCACGGTCAACACCACCAACGACACAGACGTCAGCCCGGGAACGGGCACGTCGTGCACGGACTCGGGTGGTCAGTGCTCCATCCGCGCTGCCGTCGAGGCCGCCAACAACCTAGGGCAGACGGTCAACGTCAACATTCCGCCCGGGACCTACACCCTGACGAACGTCGAGGGGGGATCCGTACCGGCGCCGCTCTCGGTCACCGATCCGGCCGGCCTGCAGCTGACGGCCACGGGCGCAGGGGTCGACATCAGCAATGGAGGAGCGGCCAGCGACATCATCGAGACGGATCTCGCTAACCCCAGTGCCCCCGGCGCGTTCCTCTCGCTTTCGGGCGTAGTCATCCAAGGGAGCGGCGGTGGTGGGCTGATCGTCAACGACCCGAACGACACCGCCACCGTCAGCGGCGTGACGTTCTTCGCCAACAGCCAAAATGGCAACGGCGGTGCCCTGTACAACGAGGGGCAGACGTGGGTCTCGGGATCGAACTTCGCTGCCAACCACGCGACCAGCCGCGGTGGCGCGGTCTACAACGACAACGGGTCCCTGCGGGTCACCGGTGACAGCTTCAACAACAACTCGTCGGATTCTGAGGCTGGAGCGCTCTACACGGACAACGGTCCCGCCTCCGTCGACAATTCCAGCTTTACCTCCAACAGCGTCAGCGGCGACGGTGTCGACGGCGGCGCCATCGTGGCCAACGACGAGATGGAGCTGACGGGCGACACCTTCACCTCGAACTCGGCAAATGCGACAACGGGCGGCACCGCGTTGGGTGGCGCCGTCTACGACGAATACGGACTCAACAGCATCGTCAACTCGACGTTCACCGGTAACTCCTCGAACAGCACGGACTCGAATCAGGGTGGCGGCGGGGCCATCTACGACGACAACGCCGTGACGATCACCGGCTCGACGATCACCGGGAACTCCGCGGGTACCGGCGACGGCGGCGGCATCTTCGAGAACTCCCTTGGTCTCATCTTGAACAACGACACCGTCTCGAACAACACGGCGACCGGGACGGACGGTGACAATTCCGGCGCCGGCGGTGGTGTCTTCGCCTTCGACATCGCCACCATCGGAGCCACCACGATCAGCGGTAACACCGCGAACTTCGGTGGGGGCCTGGCCAGCGACGACGGCATCATCGTCACGAACACGACGATCTCGGGCAATACGGCCAACCAGGGTGGCGGCTCGTGGTCCGAAGGTCGCTACGGCGTGCAGATGACCTCCACCGCCATCGTCGACAACACGACGACCGGTGCGAACGACGCGGGGGGTGGCGTCTTTGTGTCCGACAACAACGACGAGCCGAGCCACATCGACTTCCACGCGGTGACGGTCTCGGGCAACGTGTCGGACACGGGCGCTGGCATCGGGGTCGCGGACTTCTCCGGGGCTGGCTCTCTCGCCAACTCGACTGTTGCGGGCAACACCACCCCAGGCGGCAGTGAGCAAGACTGTGCTTTCGTGCCTGGTACGAATGTCACGCCCTTGGGCTCGGGTGGTGGCAACGTGATCGGCGACGCGACCTGCAACCTGCCGACTAGCTCGGACCGCCAGGGTGCGGGCCAGCAGGGCTACACGCTCGACGCGTCAGACGGCGGCATCTTCACCTACAACACCACCTTCTTCGGCTCCATGGGCGGCAAGGCGCTCAACAAGCCGATCGTCGGCATGGCGCACACGCCGGGCAACCAGGGCTACTGGGAAGTCGCCTCCGACGGCGGCGTCTTCAGCTTCGGTGACGCCGGATTCTTCGGCTCCATGGGCGGCAAGCCGCTCAACCAGCCGGTGGTCGGTATCGCATCGACACCCGACGGCCAGGGGTACATCGAGGTGGCCTCGGATGGCGGCGTCTTCACATTCGGTGATGCTGGCTTCTTCGGCTCCATGGGCGGCAAGGCGCTCAACAAGCCGATCGTCGGCATTGCGGTGACCCCGGATGGACGCGGCTACTGGGAGGTCGCATCCGACGGTGGCATCTTCGCCTTTGGTAACGCGGGCTTCTTCGGCTCCATGGGCGGCAAGGCGCTCAACAAGCCGATCGTCGGGATCGCCCAGGCGACCGACGGCATGGGCTACGACGAGGTGGCTTCGGACGGTGGTGTGTTCAACTTCGGCTCGGCACACTTCTTCGGGTCCGCCGGGGCCCTCAAGCTGAACGCACCGGTGGTCGGCATCGCCGTCGCCCCCGACAACCACGGCTACTGGACGTTCGCGGCAGACGGCGGCGTCTTCAACTACGGCAACGGTGCCCAGTTCAAGGGCTCGGCCGGGGCCCTCAAGCTGGTGAAGCCTGTGGTCGGCGGCGCCGGGACCTGACCTGACCCATACCGCCGTGCAGGGCCGCCCGGAAATGGGGTCGGCCTGCACGGCGGGAGGACGCAAGCCACGGCAAGGTCGCGGTCCCATCCCTCTCTCCTTGCTCAGGAGAGAGGGTGGCGCTAGTAAGGGTCGTCAGGCATGTTCCATCAGGAATCTCCCCGGTTCGAACACCGACCCGGTTCAGCCAACATTTATCGGGCTCATAACTTTCTGTGACTTGGCGTACAGCTAGGACCTCTTCAATGGACTCCGTGAACAGCCTGCGCACGCAGGCAGACGGAGGACCCCGATGACCGAGGAACAGAACGACCAGCCGACCGGACAGGAACCGGTGACCGGCGCCGAGCCCGCGACCTCGGCGACGCCGGTCGACCAGGGAGCCGAGAGCGCCATCCCGATGCCGGCGGCTGCGACCCCCGAGCAGGCCGATGCGACAACGCCGCCTGCCGTCGACACCGCGCCAACTCCGACCCAGACCGGGAGCCCCGGGCCCGCTGACGCCGCTGACACCTCCCTCCCCCAAGAGCCCACGCCGCCCCAAGGAGTCCCACAGGGCGCGCCGACCGGTGGCTACGCCATGGGCGCGCTAGCTGGCAACCCCCTGCTGGGGACACCGCCGCCCTACCCCTACGGCGGCCCCCCGACAGACCCGAACGCGCCGGTCTGGCCGGCTGCCCCCGCCGGCGCGCCGAGCGGACACCGTGACAACCGGTTGCGCAACGGCCTCATCGCGGGCGGCGCGGCCCTCGTCGTGCTGGCCGCCGGCATCGGCATCGGCCACGCCACATGGAACAACGGCACGCAGCTCCCCTCGTCGGCGTCCTCGAACAACGGCCAGCTCCCGCCCAGCGGCAACGGCAACGGCTCCAACCCGTTCGGGAACGGAAACTTCGGCAACGGCAACGGCAACGGCAACACCGGTAACGGCAACTCCGGATCGTCCTCGTCGGGCGGGTCCGGCCCGAGCGACGCGAACGCGATCGCCGACAAGGTCGACCCGGGTTTGGTCGACATCAACACCACGCTCGGCTACCAGCAGGAGCAGGCGGCAGGGACCGGCATCGTCGTGTCGTCCAACGGCGTGATCCTCACCAACAACCACGTGGTCAACGGCGCGACGAGCATCAGCGTCACCGACGTCGGCAACCACAAGACCTACACCGCGAGCGTCGTGGGCTACGACCGGACGGCCGATATCGCCGTGCTGCAACTGCACAACGCCTCGGGGCTCCAGACCGCCAACCTCGGTGATTCGTCGAGCATCTCGGTCGGCCAGGACGTCGTGGGCGTGGGCAACGCGGGCGGAACCGGGGGCACCCCCAGCGCCGCCGGCGGCACCGTCACCGCGCTGAACCAGTCGATCACCGCCCAGGACCAGGGCGACGGCACCAGCGAGCAGCTGAAGGGCCTGATCGAGACGAACGCCAATATCCAGGCGGGTGACTCGGGCGGCGCGCTGGTCAACACCTCGGGCGACGTGATCGGCGTGGACACCGCCGCCTCCGCCGGCTACTCCTTCCAGTTCAACGGCCAGAACCAGGGCAACCAGGGCTTCGCCATCCCGATCAACACCGCCATGTCCCTCGCCCGCCAGATCGAGGCCGGCAAGGGTTCCTCCACGATCCACATCGGGACCACCGCGTTCCTCGGCGTCGAGATCAGCCCCAACGGGTCCAGCTCGGGGAACGGCGGCGGCAACGGCTTCGGTCCCTTCGGTGGCGGTGGCGGCTTCGGCAACAGTGGGAGCACGGGCAACACCGGCAACACCGGCAACAGCGGCTCGTCCGCCTCGGGCGCCGCGGTCGCCGGTGTCGTGACCAACGGTCCGGCGCAGGAGGCCGGCATCGCGCAGGGCGACGTCATCACGTCCCTCGGAGGCAAGACCATCAACTCGGCTGACGACCTCACCCGGGACATGAGCCTCTACCACCCGGGCGACAAGGTGCAGGTCGCCTGGACCGACGCCAACGGGCAGACACACACGGCGACGGTCCAGCTGAGCTCGGGGCCGCCGCAGTAACTCGGCCACCGCGCCCCGCCAAAGGAAGTCATCGGTCGGCCACCCGTTCCCACCCCGGTGGGGCGCGGTGGCCGCCCGCGTTCCGGGCGCGAAGCGCTAGCGGTTCCGGGTGACCTCGAAGAGTGCGACCAGCGTCGCGATCACGGCGGCGCCGAGCGTCATGATCACACCCCACCCGAGGCTGATGGTCACGCCGTGCGGCGTGTGCACCTGGTTGAGCTTCTGCGCGAGCCGCACGACGGCGTAGATCGACAGCCCGAGGCTGGCGAGGGCGACGAGACACCCGACCAACCGCACGGACCAGTCGTCCGAGACAGCCATGAGCCCGGCGAACACCAGCACGGCGGCCGCCGCGATCAGCGTGATGAAGCCGTTGATACCGATCAGGTTCGAGATCCCGTCCGTGACACCCGACACCGCGGACGACACCGTGATACCGGCTCCCGCCGTCCCCCGGAACAGCGTGGTGCCGCTGAAGGAGGCGCTCGAGCTGATCCAGGTCGTGACCGATCCGACCATCATGGCGACGCACGACGCCATGAGAAGCAGAACGCCGACCGTCACACCCGGTGCGAACGGCGCCGCTGCGGGCGTCGACGTCGGATGGGGCGCGTAGGGATTTGCGGACATTCTCGGCCCCGAGAACGCGGCGCCCGGTGCAGCCGTGCTGACGAGCGCGTCGGCGCCGACCTCGGTCCATCCGGTCCCTGCGCTCCAGCGCCGCCGGCCCGTCCAGTCCGTACCGTCCCAATAGGTCTGCTCGTTGGGGTTGGCGCGTACCGGGTACCACCCGGGCTCCTTGGGGGGCGGGCCGCCCCCCGCCTGGCGGTTCTCGGCGAGCACCGGCGGCGAAGACCCGGCGCCGCCCTCGACCGGTCCGGACTCGCCCTCCGCGCCGTCTGCCATGTCACGCACCTCCCGAGCGGCGACCGCCTCGTCGACCGCGCAGAGGTTACCTGGGTCCACCATCGGGAACCAGGGATGTTGTCCGAGGCCGCACCCCGGTTCAGGCCCCGGAGACCGCCCGATTTCGGCCACCCCGGAAGCACGCGCCAGCCCCGGAACTCGTTGCACCGCCCATGGAAGGGCAAGGGGGGATGCCGCCTTAAGCCGTCACCGCTCCCGACGGCGGAACCGTAAGGTTGGAGGCAGTCTCGGCGCGCCCGGTTCGACTTTTTTTCCCCCTCCGTCGAATCGAAGGCGCGTCGGGGCCGCGTCTGGGCCCATTCCTGGGGATCTCCCCGCTGCGACCCGTCAGAATGGCCGTCATGCCGCGGCGAAACACCTCTCGCACTGCGGCCCGGCGCGCCGAGGAAGACCCGCGTCCGTCCGGTCTCGGTTCGCACCGGCGCCGAGACGGGACGACGAAGGCGGCGTACATGTCACGGGGCGAGGCGCTGTCGGTGGCGGAGGAACAGTCGCTCGAGAGCGGGCTCGAGCTCCAGGTCTACCGATGCGCCGAATGCTCTGCCTGGCACCTCGGCACTCCGGTCGAACGCGGCGAGTGAGCGCTGGGGGCCGGCGAACCGCAGCATGACCGTGACCAGGGGCAGTTGGGACCGACCCGAGGGCACGTGCCCGGAGTGCTCCTTCGACTGGGGCGTGTCCTCCTATGAGGTGCTCGTCGGCCAGTGCGTCCGCAACGTCGCCGTCTTCGGCGCGGTGCTCTCGCGCGTCGACCCCGCCGCTGCGGTCGAGCCGGGGCTCTGGTCGGCCAGCCGTTACGTCTGGCACACGGTCGACGTCCTGCGGTTCGGCACCGAGCGACTGTGGACCGTCAGCGTCGACCCGTCGTTCGGCGTCCCGGAATGGGACGAGAACGTCGTCGCCGACGTCCGCGCCTACGACTCCCTGTCGCCCCTTGTCGGGCTCGTCGCCCTGATCGCCGCGGCCGACGCCTGGCGGACGGCGGCGCTCGAGGCACCGCACGAGGCCTCGACACCACACCCCGAGGCAGGCACCATTTGCGCCTTTGACATCGTGCAGCGAAACGCGCACGAGGTCTGCCACCATCTCTGGGACGTCCAACGCGCGCTGCCCGCCGAACCGGCGTCCTGACCCCGGCCGCGGCCGCGTCTGCGACGATGGACCCGATGGACCCCGAGGATCCGATGGACCCAGAAGACGAAACCACCACGGAGCCGCCCCAGGACACGGACCGCGACGAGGGCGCCTCCTCGCCCGGGACGACCGAGGACTTCGCACCCGAGGGTTTCGAACGCTGGCGCCGCGACTCGGCCCTCGGCAACGTCGGCAGCGGCATCGCCCGCGGCCTGCAGAACGTCTTCGCGCCGCCGCCCAACCAGCCCGTCATCGTGGCCTCCGTCCCCGGCGACCCGCCCGATCCCGAGCGGCTCCAGGTGATTCTCGACCCGGAGGACCCCTCCAAATCCATCGCCGTGCTGCCCCCGGTCCACGAGGCCGGCGACGACGACCCACCCGCCTGAGAGCGACACTTTCCGCGACCTCGGTGAGCAGCCGAAAGGATTGACAGCCACGCTCGTTGGACATAGGTTCCTAGGAATCGGACAGAGCGTCCGATTCAGTAGAGGAGTTGTCCGGATGAGCACCGTGGCGGATCTCGCCCCTGTCGACCTCTCGGATTCCCGGTCCTTCGTGACCGGGGTCCCTCACGCCTGGCTGGCCCACCTCCGGCGCCACGACCCCGTCCACTGGCAGGAGGAGCCCGGCGGCCCCGGCTTCTGGGCCGTCACCCGCTACGAGGACTGCGTCACCGTCAACCGCGACTGGGAGCGCTTCAGCTCGGCCGCCCGGGGCACCATGCCGTTCGAGATGCCCGAGGAGGATCTCGAGCAGCAGGCACTGATGATGCTGAACATGGACCCACCCCTGCACACCCGCTACCGGCGCCTCGTCAACAAGGGCTTCACGCCGCGCATGGTGCGCGACCTCGAGGAGAGCATCCACCGCGCCACCGACGCCATCATCGACCAGGTCATCGAGAAGGGCGGGGCTGACTTCGTCACCGACATCTCCGCCGAGCTGCCCCTTCAGGTCATCGCCGAGCTGCTCGGCGTGCCCCAGGAGGACCGCCACCGGATGTTCGAGTGGTCCAACAACATGGTCGGCAACGAGGACCCCGAGTACCAGGGCCGGGCCGAAGCGGCGCTGACCGCCGCCATGGAGCTGTACGCCTACGCCGCCGAGCTCTACGGCAAGAAGCGCATCGACCCCCACGCCGACCTCATGAGCGTGCTCACCACCGTGGAGGTCGAAGGCGAACGGCTCAGCGACCTCGAGCTCGAGCTCTTCTTCCTCCTCCTGACCGTCGCCGGC
>DATAYX010000194.1:0-7225 GCA_036272355.1 Acidimicrobiales bacterium | reverse complement strand
CGCACACGCACCCGGACCTCGCCCGCGGCCGGTTCGGGGACGTCCTTCTCCACCCGGACCAGCGGCCCACCGTCGACCGGGCCGGGTCGTTCGACCTCCCACGCCAGCATCGAGGCGGCGCTCATGTCGTGCAGCGTAGGGCGCGCCACCGGTGGGTCCTCGGAGCGGGCGCCCGTAGCATGGCCACCGCGAGGAGGCCGGCCATGTCCGCACCGTCGACACAGAAAGGGACGCGCGTCACCGGGCGTCAAGGGACCGGGACCGCCCGGTGAGCGCCCTTGTCGTCGCCGGCCCATTGGGCGCGACGACGCACGACGGGGGGCCGCAGCACCCCGAGCGCCAGGCGCGGGTGCTCGCCGTGATGGACGGTGTGGCGACGCTCGAGCGCGAGGGCGTCGAGGTGATGTCGCCCGAGGTCGTGGAGGCGCCCCGGGACGCGCTGACCCGGGTGCACACGCCGTCCTATCTCGCGGAGCTCGAGGCGTTCTGTGCCGCGGGGGGAGGACATGTCGACGCCGACACCTACGCCCGGGCGGACTCGTGGGAGGCCGCCCGCCTCGCCGCGGGCGCCGGCCTGGCCGCCCTCGACGAACTGGACCGGAGAGGCGAAGGCGTGGCCTTCGTGCCGGTCCGTCCACCGGGCCACCACGCGCTGGCCGAACGCGGCATGGGCTTCTGCCTCCTCAACAACGTCGCCGTCGCAGCGGCGTCGCGCACGGCCCGCAGGGAGCGGGTGCTCATCGTGGACTGGGACGTGCATCACGGCAACGGCACGCAGGCGATCTTCTGGGACGACCCCGACGTGCTCTACGTCTCCACGCACCAGCACCCCCTCTATCCCGGGACGGGCAGCGCCGACGAGGTGGGCGGTGCGGACGCCGCGGGGCTGACGGTGAACCTGCCCCTCCCGCCCGGCGCAACGGGCGATGTCGTGCGGCGCGCGCTCGACGAGGTCGCCCGTCCCACGATCGAGGCGTTCGTACCGGACTGGGTCCTCGTGTCGTGCGGTTTCGACGCGCACCGGGACGATCCCCTGAGCAACCTCGACCTGCAGAGCGGCGACTTCGCCGAGTTGGCGCGGGTGGTGGCCGAGTTCGCGCCGTCGCCCGGACGGCTCGCCCTGTTCCTCGAGGGCGGCTACGACCTCGACGCCCTCAGGGCTTCGGTCGCCGCCACCCTGGGCGTTCTGGTCGGCCGGCCGGATGAGGCGGCCCGGCGGACGAGCACCGGTGGGCCGGGTCTGGCCCAGCTGCGCCAAGCTGACGAGGCGAGGCGGCGCGCCGTCGACCGCTTGCTCGAGGACGCTGGCCCCTGACGGTGGTCAGGGGGCGCGATGGACGAGCACCGGGCAATGCGCGTGCGAAGCGCAGTGCTCGCTGACCGAGCCGATCACCATGCCGACGAACTCGCCGTGCCCGCGGCTTCCAACGACGAGCAGATCAGCGCCTTTCGACGCATCCACGAGGATCGGCGCCGGATGGCCGCGCACCACCCGCCCCTCGATGACCACGCCGCTGTGCGTGGTGCGCAGCGAAGCCAGGGCGGCCTCGATGGTCGCACGGATGTCGTCCTCGGGATCGAAGTCGTCGGGGAGCGGGACGGCCCACCCGTAGCCTGATGGCCATTCCCAGCACATCACCACGTCGAGGCTGGCCGACGTGCGCTCTGCTTGCCGGGCCGCCCACGTCAGTGCATCGAGCGAGGACGGAGAGCCGTCGAAACCGACGACGATGCGACCCCCATTCGATTGCGATGCCGAAGTCATCCGTCTTCTCCTCGCTTTTACCGGGGGTTGCACCCAGACGTCGGTCGAACCCCACCGACGTTACGTGCCGGCGAAGGCAGTTCGGCGACCGGAGGCCATGGCCGCGAGTAGGCGCGCAACCCTGTGAGATGGGAAGATGCCAAGCGTGGCGATCGGCGTGTTTCTCCTGGACGACCACGAAGTCGTCCGCACAGGCCTGCGTGCTCTCCTCGAAGCCTGTGAGGACATCGAGGTCGTCGGTGAGGCCGACACGGTGGCCGAAGCACTGGTCCGGATCCCGGAGGCACAACCGAACGTCGCCATCCTCGACGTGCGGTTGCCCGACGGCAGCGGCGTCGAAGTGTGCCGCGAGGTGCGTTCGACCTCGCCGGACATCGCATGCGTCATGCTGACGTCCTATGCGGACGACGAGGCGCTGATCGCGTCGATCATGGCGGGCGCAGCCGGATATGTGCTGAAGCAGGTCGGAAGCCTGGACCTGCTCGACACCATCCGGAGGGCGGGAGCGGGCGAGTCGCTCCTCGACCCGGCCCTGACCGACCGGGTCCTCGAGCGCCTGCGCGAGGGACCCAAGACCGACCCGCGCCTGGCCAGCCTCACGCCGCAGGAGCGGAAGATCCTCGACCTCATCGCCGAGGGCTACACTAACCGGCAGATTGCCGAGAACATGTTCCTCGCCGAGAAGACGGTGAAGAACTACGTCTCGAACCTCTTGGCGAAGCTGGGTATGGAGCGGAGGACGCAAGCGGCGACCTTTGCGGCGCGGCTCAACGAACGCTCGACGCAGGACGCGAGGTCCGACGCCACCGGCACCTGAGCCGGCGTCACCGTGTCAGCTCCGGGGACCCAGGCCCCCCGAGACCCGCCGGTCCGCTTGGTTCGTCACGTCGAGGTCGATGCCCATGTCGTTCAAGGCATGCCGGAGCCGGTCACGCTCGCGTTCTGGTTGATCGAACCGGCTCGGTTCGCTCTCGATGCCGACGACCTCCGCCAGTTCGAGCAGCGCGACGTCGTAACCGATCTGGAGGGCCAGGACGGCCGGCACGGTGTCGATGTTGTGCCCGCGCACGCCCATCTCGAGCTCCTCACGGCAGCGCCGGACCTTTTCGACCGCGTGACCGCGGCTCTGAACGGGCTCACGGGGCGGCCTCTGTTCGAGGGCGGCATCGAGCAATTGGGTGTACATCGACATGGTCCTGACTTGATCGATCAGCGTGTGCTCTCGTCGCGGGCACGCCGCAGCGAGGGATCGAACACGAGATTCCCGCCGCTCGGGGGGGGCAGATAGGACGGGAGAACCGTCGGGTAGAGCTCCCGACGTCTGCGCAGCCATCGCCTCGTTCTCTTCACCGTCCCCTCCTCTCGTTGCCGCCCGGTTGTCGTGCCGTCGGTGGCCGTCATTCCGGGCTCCGAACAGCATGCGCTTTCCTGGTCACAGCGCGACAGGGCCAGATGTCACAAGGGTGGCGGTCGAGCCGGGCGTGCGAAAAGCTCCGGGAGACCAGCAAGGAGATGGCGTGGTCCAACGCCAGAATTGGAAAATGGCGACCGAGGGGGGTGGCCGCCATTCTCCAAGCACCGTTGTCTGGGAAGAGGAGGGTGTCCTCGGAATTGTGCAATTCACGTCCCCCGATTCGATAGAGCCAAAAGTAACGGATTCGGCGAAATTGGCCCCTTTTCCAGGGCGAATGTACGTTTGGCGGCGCGTGCGCGTGACGCGGGAGGACGGTCCATGACCAGGGTGCTGCCAGTGGAAGAGGCCGTCGCGCTGGTGCGGGCGGTGGACTCCCTCGGGTTCGGACTGGGGCCGGCCAATCCCGATTCCTTCCTCACCGCGCTCGGCGCCCGGGACGACTGGGAGGACCTCCAGGTGGGCGGGGCGCTCTGCCTCAACTACTACGAGGTCTTCACCAAACCGGGCGTCTCGTACCGCTGCGGTTTCTTCGGTCCCGCCGAGCGTCTGCTGCACGACGGGGGCTTCCGGGTCGAGCTGGTGCCGGGGGGCTTCCGGCAGTTCGGGCCGATCCTGGCCCGGTTCGCGCCTCGGGTCATGGTGGCCCAGGCCGCCCCGCCGGACGCGGCCGGCAACGTGAATCTTTCCCTGCACATGGGCGCGACCAGAGACGAGCTCCTCCGGGCCGGCCGCGACCCGGAGCGGCTGCTGATCGTGGAGGTGAACGCCAACCTGCCCCGGACCAAGAGCCTGCCGCCGGCCTACGACAACACCATCCCGCTCGAACTCGTCGACGTCCTGGTCGAGTCGAACGCGACGCCCTTCGCGCTGGCCGACGCGCCGACCGACGAGGTCGACGCCGCCATCGCCGCCACCGCACTCGCCTACGTGCGAGAGGGTTCAACCCTGCAGACGGGCATCGGTGCGATCCCCAACATTGTCGCGACCGAGCTGGCGACGAGCTCGCTCGGTGGCTTCGGGATCCACTCGGAGATGTTCACGACCGGGCTGATGCGCCTCCACCAGGCGGGCAAGGTGACGAACGACGCAAAGGGGGTCTTCGACGGGGTCTCGGTCACGACGTTCGCGCTCGGGACCGGCGAGCTCTACGAGTGGCTGGACGGCAACGGTGCCGTCGCGTTCCTCCCCGTCGAGACGGTGAACGACCCGACCGTCATCGCGAAGAACGCCAACCTCGTGTCGGTCAACGGCGCCCTGTCGGTCGACCTCTACGGCCAGGTCGTGGCCGACTGCATCGACGGCCGGCAGATCTCTGGAGTCGGCGGCCACGAGGACTTCGTCGCCGGAGCAGAGCTGCATCTCGACGCCCATTCGCTCATCTGCCTGCGCTCGACCGCTGGGCGCGACGGCAAGGTGGTGTCGCGGATCGCAGGCCTCCTCCCCGAGGGATCGGTCGTGTCCACGCCGCGGCACCACACCGGTGTCGTCGTCACTGAATACGGCGCCGCCGAGCTGACCGGACTCACCGTGCGCGAGCGGGCGCACGCCCTCGTCGACATCGCTCACCCGGACTTCCGCGACGAGCTGCGCAAGGTCGCCGACGGGTTAGGGCGTTCCTGAGGCTCGCTTCATCTCGCGCTGACGAAGCGGGGCGCACCGCCATCGGCTCGTCAAGCCACGACCTCGGCATCGGGGAGGGCCGCACCCGGCCGGGACGGGTGGAGGATCTCCGCGAGCAGTTCGACGCCGTCCACGACGCGCGGACCCGGTCGTGAGAAGAACGCGTTGGCGTTGACCGCGACGACGCGACCGAGCTCGGGGAGATCCGCCCGGCCCAGGAACGAGGCCGCCTGCTCGACGGCGCCGGCAAGGTCGAAACCGCACGGTGTGAAGATCGTGACGTCGATCGACTCGGCACCGATCTCGTCCCACGTCAGGCGGCGCGACGGAGCGCGGAACTCGGCCAGCACGGGGTCGCCGCCCGCGGCCTGCACCATTTCTGGCATCCAGTGGCCGCCGTTGAAGGGCGGGTCCGCCCATTCGAGGACGAACACCCTCGGCCGTGTCAGACCGGCGACACGTGTGCGCACCGCGTCCAGTCGCCCTCGGAGCCCGGCGACGTACTGCGCCGCGACGTCCTCGGTTCCGGTGGCGCGGCCGACCTGGACCACACACTCGAGGACGTCGTCGAGGCCCGCAGGATCGAGGGAGACCACCTGGGCGCGGCAGCCGATGACGTCGAGGGCGTCCTCGACCGTGCCCGAATCGATGGCGCACACCGCGCAGAGGTCCTGGGCCAGGATGACGTCGGGCGCGATCTGGCGGATCTTGGCGTCGTCGAGGGTATAGATGGACTCGCCCGCCGCCAGCATGGCGCTCACTTCCGCGTCGACCTCCGCCGCCGTTCCCTGATGTTCGACGTCGAGTGCGGTGCCGGACACGATCGGGACGCTCCGGGCCGCCTCCGGGTAATCGCACTCGAAGCTCACGCCGGCCAGCTGATCGCCCAGTCCGAGCGCGAAGACGATTTCGGTGGCCGACGGCAGCAGCGACACAATCTTCATGCGTGCATCATCCCGCAGATCGCTCCGAGCCGCCTCGGACCAGCGGATTTGCCGGATCGCCGCAGCATGTCACGCGGAACTGGGTAAGGAATAGCCGTGACCGTCGTGAAGGACGCGCCCGGGGTCCAGGGACACGAAGTTCGCGGGCGGCAAGGAATGCCACGCCCACGTCGGCGACGTGTGGTTCTGGTCGTCGTGCTCGCGGTCGCCGCCGTGGCGGCTCTGACGGTATGGCTGTGGGACGACTTGACGTCCAACCGCTCCGTGTATGTCGTGGGCGACTCGATCACCTATCTCAGCGAACCCTCCATCTCAGCGGACTTCTCGAACGCGGGATATCAGGCGGACGTCAGCGCGACGCCGGGGGTGAAGATCGGGCAGTCACAGGCCAATATCACCGCGCTGGCCAAAAATCAGCCGGCGGCGTGGATCATCGAACTGGGAACGAACGACGCCGGGGCCCAAGACACGGTCTGGCCGGAGCAGTTCCTGGCCGAATGGTCCGCCGTTTCACCTGCTAGCTGCGTGATCTATGTGACGGTCTCCCCTCGGGCGGGCGTGGTGGCGCAACAGATCGATGCCAGCATGCAAAAGCTCGCTCAGGCGCACTCCAACGTGCATCTGCTCGACTGGGGCAACCTCGAGTACCAGAACCCCGCATGGGTGAGCGGCGACGGCATCCACCCGACCCCGGCGGGGCAGGCGGCCCTCGCCGCACTCGAAACGCATGCGCTGCAGCAGGACTGCTGAGCCGAAGCCGGTCACCTTCTCGATCAGCTAATAGGCCAATCGCTCTCGGGAGCCGCCCGAGGGCCGTGCGTACGATGAGTCCGTGCCGACCGGTGAACCTGCGACCCCGGAACCGGTATGGGTCGGTGACGTCCGGATACGGATGCTCGCTGCCGCCGAAGCCGCCCGTCTGGGCGAGGCCGTCCGGGCCGTGTACGGAGAGACCTACCCGGTGCTGTGGGCCTACGACGCCGACGAGGTGGCGCGGCGGATATCGAACGGCCTCCTGATTTCGGCGATCGCCGAGACGAACGACGGCGACCTGCTGTGCCACTCCGGTCTCGTTCTTGCTGATTCCGACGACGCGGTCGGTCACGCCGGCCAGGCCCTGACGCTGCCGGCGGCCCGCGGCCAACACATCTTCACGAACGTGAAGCGGTACCTGGTCGAGTGGGTCTCGTCGCGCGGGCTCGTCGGCATGTACAGCGAAGCCACGGCCGCCCATCCCTACAGCCAGCGTGCGCTTGTCGACCTCGGGGGGCACGAGACCGGGTTCCTGCTCGGGTTCATCCCCGAGTCGGTCGACAACAGTGTGTCGGCTCCGAGTCCGGGCCGGCAGTCGGCTGCGCTGTTCTTCCTTCGCCTCCATCCGGGCAAGGAGCGGATGGTCTATGCGCCGAGCCGTCACCGGGGGATCGTGCAGGACACGATCGCGGTGTGCCACTTTCGCTCACACCTGGCCGAGGCGCCGAT
>DATAYX010000193.1:0-1984 GCA_036272355.1 Acidimicrobiales bacterium | reverse complement strand
CCGGCCGGGATCCGCACCTTGACGGAGCGGACCTTCTGCTCGGTCCCGGTGCCGTGGCAGACCGGGCACGGGGTGTCGAACAGCGTCCCGCGCCCGACGCAGTCGGGGCAGACCGTGCTCAGCGAGAAGAGGCCCTGGTTGTCGTTGAGGCTCCCGGTGCCCCCGCAGCGCGGACAGGTATGTGTGGACGTCCCCGGGGCGGCGCCACTGCCGCGGCAGTTCGAGCAGCGCACCTCCTGCGGCACGTTCACCGACGTCGTGACACCGTGCACCGCGTCCTGGAAGGACAGGTGCAGCTGGGCCTCCATGTCGGCGCCCCGCTGCGGGCCGCGCTGCGGGCGCGTCCCTCCGGTCCGGAACAGGCCCCCGAACAGGTCCCCCAGGTCGCCGACGTCCTCCATGCGGAAGGTGCCGCCGCCTGGCGTGCCGAAGCCACCGAGCGGGCCGTGCGTGCGGACCTCGTCGTACTCCTTGCGCTTCTCGGCGTCGCCGAGCACGTCGTACGCCGCGCTGATCTCCTTGAAGCGCTCTTCGGAGCCGGGGTTGGCGTCGGGGTGGTGCTCCTTGGCCAGCTTCCTATAGGCGCGCGTGATCTCCTTGTCCGACGCCGTCGGGACGACGCCGAGCACCTTGTAGTAGTCCTTCTCGAACCATTCGCGTTGTGCCGCCATGGCTCAGCTCATCCCCGCACACGGACCATGGCCGGACGCAGCGCCTGCCCCTTCCAGCGGTAGCCGGACCGCAGCACCTCGTCCACCATCGTCTCCGTGTCGCCCTCCTCGCCTTCGCCGTGCGCGACGGCGTCGTGCACCGCTGGGTCGAAGGGGACGTTGCGCTGGTCGACGCGCTCGAGGCCCTCCTTGGTGAGGATGTCCATGAGCATCGCCCGTGAGGCGCGCAGTGCCTTACCGTCCTCGGTGAGGTCGAGCGCCTCGTTAAAATGGGCTTCCGCCAGGTCCAGCGCGTCGAGCACCGGCAACAGCTTGACCACGAGGTCCGTCCCGGCGCGCGCCGTCATCTCGCCCTGCTGGCGGGTGATGCGTTTGCGATAATTCTCGAAGTCGGCCTGGGTGCGCTGGAGCGCGAGCAGGTACTCGTCACGCTCACGGGCCACCGACTCGAGGTAGCTCGCCTCCTCGGCCAGGGTGCCGCTGTGCGCGGCCGCCCCGGCGCCGTCGCCGTTCCCGCCGTTGCCGGTCGAAGGGACAGCGGCCTCATCCGAAGCCGCCGCCCCGCCGGCCTCAGTCTCCTCGACGGCCTCCTCCGCACCGGCGGAAGGGCGCTCGTCGTGCAGGCTCATTGCTCATCGACGATCTCGGCGTCGACGACGTCCTCGTCCGACGAGGTGTCCTCGGCATCGCCCGCACCGTCGCCGTTCGGGCCGCCCGCGCCCGCCGACCCGGCCGAAGCCGAAGCCTGCTCGTACAGGCGCTGGCTGAAGCTCTGGGAGACGCCCACCAGCTTCTCGGTCGCGTCCTTGATCTCATCGAGCGACGTCCCGGCGAGCGCATCCTTCACCCCCTTCAGCGCGGCCTCGACATCGTCCTTCTCGGAGCCCTCGAACTTCTCGCCCTGCTCCTTGAGCAGCTTCTCGGTCTGGTACACGAGCGTGTCGGCCTGGTTACGCACCTCGGCCTCCTCACGGCGCTGGCGGTCGTCCTCGGCGTGGGCCTCGGCGTCGCGCACCATGCGCTCGATGTCGTCCTTGGCCAGAGAGGACTGGCCAGTGATCGTCATCGACTGCTCCTTGCCCGTCGCCTTGTCCTGCGCGGCCACGTGCACGATGCCGTTGGCATCGATGTCGAAGGTGACCTCGATCTGCGGGATGCCACGCGGCGCCGGCGGCAGGTCGACCAGCTGGAACTTGCCGAGCGTCTTGTTGTACATCGCCATCTCGCGCTCGCCCTGGAGCACGTGGATCTCCACCGACGGCTGGTTGTCCTCGGCCGTGGTGAAGACCTCGGAGCGCTTCGTCGGGATAGTC
>DATAYX010000192.1:0-4194 GCA_036272355.1 Acidimicrobiales bacterium | reverse complement strand
TGCCCGCTCGCTCGTCAATGCCATGGTGCGCGAGCACCCCGGCGCCCCGGCGGCCTATCCCGAGATCAACAACGCCACGCGCCCTCTGCGCGCCGCGGCGGCGCGGGCGGGCGATCCCGGGCACATGAGTCTCTACGCCGGCACGGGGTTCCGTGGGGCCCGGGCACGCCCGGCGGCCGAAGTCGTCGAGCGGCTGGTGTCAGGATGGCGTCGGTGAGCAGCCGCCGGGAGACCAGGACGATCGAGTTCACACCGCCCGACCTCGGGGGGGTCGGAGACGAGCTGGCAGCGCTCCGTGGGGCCGGCGACGGATGGGTCAACCTCATGCCGGGCTTGGTGGACGAGGCTGACATCAACCCGCCTGCCGGATTGTTCGCATTCTTCGGGACCCGGCAACCACCGGTGACGATGGCGACCGTGATGCCGGCGCGCCACGACAAACGCGACACCGAAGGGATGTCGGTGGGCCTGATGCACCCGACGGGGGCCAAGGCGATTGCGCGCCTCGCCGAAGCCGGCGTCGCCGTGCCGCAGGGTTGGTCGGTGAGCCAGGACCACCCGCGCCGCGGGCTCGTGTTGCGGACGGCGCCCGACACCTTCCCGGCGGACATTGTGGCGTGGTGCGTACAGGCCGGCACGGCCCTGTGCATGGTCGACATGACGGGCCAGTGGCAGGCCGTCGTGTATCTGCCGTAAGGGGCGGCTCGGTTCGATGGCGACGGGAGCACGGCGCGACGACGCGATGCTGGAGGCCGGTCTCGGTCGGTGGCTCGACGCGTACCCCGGCCCGGTTCCGGGTGCGGCGACGGGCCCGGGTCGGGAGGAAGTGACGATCGCCGGCTTGGTGCACGCCGACGGCGGCATGGCCAACGAGACCGTGCTGCTCGATTTCGGCCGGGGCCACGCCGGCATGGTTGTCCGCCTCCCGCCTCTCGAAGCCACGTTTCCCGACTACGCGCTGGACCCACAGTCCGCAGTGCAGAACGCCGTCGCCGCGGCCGGGGTTCCCGCACCGGCGCCGGCGCTCGTCGAGCCGGATCCGTCGTGGGTCGGCGCGCCCTTCCTCGCCATGCCCCGTGTGCACGGGGCGGTCGCCGGACCGGCTCCCGCGTTCGACCCCTACGTCCTCGACGCCGGCCCGACGCTCCAACGGGTCATGTACGACGGCCTGATCGACGTGCTGGCCAAGATCCACGCGGTGCCGTGGGAGGCGGCGGGGTTGGCGGCGGTGTTCGGTGGGACAGGACTGGCCGACGCCCTCGCACGCTGGGCCGCGTACATCGAGTGGTCGTCTGAGGGTGACCCGCTGCCGTCGCTGGCCGACGCGCTCGACTGGTGCACGCGTCACTGCCCGCCCGAGCGTGAGGCGGTGCTGCTCTGGGGCGACGTCCGCCTCGGCAATCTCGTCTTCGACGACGACCGTCGGATCGTGGCGGTCCTGGACTGGGATCTGGCCGCCCTCGGCCCCCCGGAGATGGACCTCGGCTGGCACTTCGGGCTCGACTTCATGATGGAGGCGCTCTTCGGCCAGCGCGTGCCCGGGTTCCCGTCGAGGGTCGAGGCATTGGAGCGCTATGAGGCGGTGTCCGGGCACGAGGTGCGCGACCTCGCATGGCACGAGGTCTTCGCGCTGACGCGGGCGCTCGCCATCAACGACCGCCACCAGCGCATCGCCGGTGATCCGCGCCGGCGCGACAATCCGATGGGAGCGGTGCTGCTCGCCCGCATGGAGGCGGCGGCCGTCGGCGCCTGAGGGGGCGCACCGATTGAGCGCTCGGAGTCGAACGATTGCGGTCTATCCGGCGTGCACGGGGTGACCCCGCACCCAAGTGGCGTACTGTCCGCCAAGAGGGATCCTCCGCAGGTGACGATCGAGGAAGCGGCCGGTCGCCCCTCCCAGCGGTGAGAAGAGGTACTGGCAGTACTCGGGCTCCATGGCGGCTGATTTTTTCAGCAATTCGACCGTTTCGCGGGGCGGGAGTAACACGGCGTCGCGATCGAGCTCGCAGGTGTTCACGGCATGACGAGTCAGCGGGTTGTAAGGATTGTGCTCGAACACTGCGACCACACCTTCATGCCGGCTGACGCGCACCATTTCGCTGGCAAGCCTGAGTCGCTGTGGCACAGGGACGTGGTGCAGCACGCATATGGCAACCACGACGTCGAAGGTCCCATCGTCGAACGGGAGCGTCTCTCCGTCGAACCAAGAGAATTGAGCCTCGGGGACATTCTGCTGGGCCTTGGCCAGCATTTCCACCGAGATGTCCACGCCGTGGAGGCTTCGAACGCGCGGGGCGAGTTCCTGATCGGTCGTGCCGGTACCGCAGCCGACGTCGAGGAGCGACAGTTCCCGCAGCGGGCCCGGTCCCTGACGAACGATCTCCTCGAGGATCTCGACTTTGCGGCGAGCGTAAAAGGTGGAGTCTCTGCCCGTAAAGGACACCGACCGGTCCACGTCGTTCTCGTAGCCATTTGCGTACCGGTCGAAATCGACGCCCCGGCCCGCTTCGGCGCTGGCCTCTATGGCGACCCCGCTCATGCATCCCCCTCACGGCCGTAGCTGCTGCTGAACGCAGTGGTCCGAGAACTCAGTCTTGACCGCGCACGCAGCAGACTCCATGGGCCATTTGGACTAGAGACAGCTGGTGACGGCAGTTCCCGGCCTCGAAATAGGCCTTTTGGCCCATGACGGCGGGGCCGCGCCTCCCTACATTCGAAACGGCGGCCATGCGGGACGGTTGGAGTCCGTGCCGGTATGGCGCCGGAGGGGGAAGACTGCCAGTGGACCGCTGCACGATGTGCGCGCACGCGGCACCGCCGCGCACCTCGGTCCCCCTTGTGTGGCGAGGCGACCGCCGATGAGCACCGTTCAAGAGCATCCGGGGTCGATGGCGGGCACTGAGCCCGTAGCGGGACCGGTGCCTGCTTCGCCCGAGACGGGGCTGTCGCCGCCCTCGACGGCGCACGGGAGTGCCCACGGTGATCGTGCCGCAGCCTCCGTGCCGTTGGGCCGCCGGCTCCTCGACAGGTGGCGTAGCCATCCTCTCGCGCGCCCGTGCACGTCGTACGTCCTGTCGAGAGTCGCCGTCCTCTTCGCGGCGTTGGGGGCGAAGTGGTTCGCCCCGAAATTGCACTTGCTCAATGCGTTGACCGCGGGATGGGACGGAAAGTGGTATCAGCTCATCGCGCAGCACGGCTATCCGAGCCAGATCGCGAATGAGGGGCATGGGAGTCGTTGGGCGTTCTTCCCCGGCTGGCCGCTGATCACCCGGGCGACGGTCGTCGTGACCCATCTGTCCTACGCCCAGGCCACATTTCTCCTGTCATTCGCGTTGGGTCTCACCTCGGCCATCGCGGTGTGGCTCGCCGTGCGAGAGGTTTTCGGACAGGTCATCGCAGACCGAGCCGTGCTGCTCTACGTGTTCTTCCCCGCGTCGTTCGTACTGAGCCTGGGGTACTCCGAAGGCCTCTTCATCACTGCGTGCGGCGTCTGCCTGTACGCCCTGTCCCGGCGCTACTGGCTCACCGCCGCGCTGGCGGCGGTCGTCGGTGGGCTGACGAGGGACTTCGGGGTCGTCCTCATCGCCTGTGTCGTCGTCGCCGCGGGGCACGCGTTCCTCCGGATGAGAAAGGCGCGCCCCCTTGCCGCCATCGTGGTGGCGCCGCTCGGCCTGGTGTTATGGCTTGCGTATTCATGGTCCACCGTGGGCACGCCGTTCGCCTTCCTACAGGCTGAGCGGTTCTGGGGGAACGGGCATTTCGTGTGGTTCGCGACACCGGTCTTCGCCGTCCTCGACATGTTCACCGGCTCCCAAGCGCTCAAACAGGGCCAGGTGGTCATGTGCGTCCTCGGCGTGGCCTTCGCGTACCTGGGGATCATCTTGCTCGCGAAGGCACGGGACAAGGGGTTCTCGATTCCCTTGTCGTGGTGGGTCTTCACCGTCCTGAGCACATTGGCGGTGTTGAGCTCATACGAGCCCGACAGCGTCCTGCGGTATTCCATGGTCGTGATCACCGCCTACGGTGCCTATGCCTGGCGCATGCGCCCGGAATGGGAGGGCCGGGTCGTGGGAATGTTGGGCATGGCGCAGGGAATGCTCATGGTCGTCGCGCTGCTCGGGAGCCAATACCCGCACTCGGCGGCCCTCTGGCCCTGACGACCCGGCAGCATTGGCACGTCAGGACGCGATCGCC
>DATAYX010000191.1:0-3941 GCA_036272355.1 Acidimicrobiales bacterium | reverse complement strand
GTCCTTGCCGACCTTGTCGATGGCGTCGGCCAGGACGTCGCCGATGGCGGTGTCGGCCGCCGAGATGGACGCGACCTGCGCGATCTCGGTCTTGCCGCCGACCTCGGTCGACTGCTTGGCGATGTTCTCGACCGCGGCCTTCACACCCTTGTCGATGCCGCGCTTGAGGTCGCCCGGGCTCGCGCCGGCCGCGACGTTGCGCAGGCCCTCGGCGATGAGCGACTGCGCCAGCACCGTGGCGGTGGTCGTGCCGTCACCGGCCACGTCGTTGGTCTTGGTGGCGACCTCCTTCACCAGCTGGGCGCCCATGTTCTCGAACGGGTCGTCGAGCTCGACCTCGCGAGCGATGGTCACGCCGTCGTTGGTGATGGTGGGGGCGCCGAACTTCTTCTCGATCACGACGTTGCGGCCCTTGGGCCCCAGCGTCACCATGACCGTGTCGGCCAGCTTGTTGACGCCGGCCTCGAGACCGCGCCGGGCGCTCTCGTCGAATTTCAGGATCTTGGGCATGGAACTTCTCGAACTCCTCTAGGGGTTGGCTGAAAAATGGTGAGGCCGCCGCGCCGGACCGGAGATCACCGGGACGGCGGGCGGACCCGTGTCGGGGAGGCCTCAGTGGCTGCTGCCCGACGGGATGACTAGGACAGCTTGGCCAGGACGTCGCGGCCCGAGAGGATGAGGAGGTCCTCGCCCTCGACCGTGATCTCGGTGCCGCCGTACTTGGAGTAGACGACGGTGTCACCGACGGTGACGTCCATGGGGATGACCTCGCCGGTGTCCTCGGAGCGCCGGCCCGGACCGACGGCGATCACCTCGCCCTGCTGGGGCTTCTCCTTGGCGGTATCGGGGATGACCAGGCCTGACGCCGTGGTCTCCTCGGACTCTCCGGGACGGACGACGATGCGGTCATCGAGGGGCTGGAGCTTCTGCGGCATCGGGAGGGGCCTCCTTGGCGGTTCGTTAGCACTCTCGGTATGTGAGTGCCAGAGTAGCGGGCGCTCCAGGGAACGGCAACCGCGCTACACAGGGACACTGCCGGGCACGGTGTAGCAGCGCACGGTCCCGTCGTGGCCGGCCATGAACACCTCGCCGTTGACAACGGTCGGCGCCCCCGTGAACGTCGTGCTGGTCACGGCTGACCAGGCCTTCGGGTCCGTGGCGGCGGGCTTCGAGCCGTAGACGTTCCCGCTGGCGGTCTCGGAGGCGACGAAGTTGTCGGCGCTCCCCACCCCGGTGATGGGGCTCTTGAGGTTCACGTCATAGGCCAGGGCGCCGGCCTTGAGGTAGATGATGTGCCCGGTCGGGAGACCCACGACGACCTGGCCGCTCTCGGCCGCGAGCGGCGTCGTGATGGGCGAGCCCGTGTTGTAGGTCCACTTGCCGGCCCCCGTGGTCTCGGCGAGCGCGTACACCGTGTCGTCGGTCGAGCCCGCGTACACCACCCCGTTCAGGATCATGGGCGGGGCAGTAATCGCCGCTGTGGTCGGAACCGTCCACTTGGTGGCACCGCTCGAGGTCCCGAGCGCAACCACGTTGCCAGCGGCATCGCCGAGGACGACCAGTCCGGCCGTCGGGTCCACCGCCATCCCGGCGGCGGGGGCAGACCCGAGATGGGCCGACCATATGGGGGCCCCGGTCGTCGTCTTCAGCGCGGTGACGGTACCGGTGGTGTCGGCCACGTACGCCGTGGTTCCCGCCACCGTCGGCGAGGCCGCGAAATCGCCGCCGATCGACTCCGTCCATTTGAGCGCGCCGGTGGCTTGCGAGATGGCGAAGACGGTGCCGCTCGCCGTCGCGACAACGATGTTGCCTGCCGGGGTAAGTGCCGGTGTGTTGTCGATGGCCGAGCCGTCCGGCGTCGAGGCGCTCCAGCGCTGGGTTGCCGTACTCACGTTGATGGCGTCGATCGTGCCCGCGGTGTCGGCCACGTAAGCCACCTGGTCCTTGAGGAGCACCGAGCCGTCGATGGCCGCTCCGGTCGAGAATGTCCATGCCTGCTGTAGGAAGGTCGGACTCGAGACCGAGAGATGATGCGACAGGACGTTGTCGTTGGCGTCGAATGCGTCCAACGCCGACGTGTCGCCCGCCTGGGTCCAGGTGGAGGATACGTAGAGGGGAGCGGTCGTCGTCTTCGATGACGTGGTGCCGGTCGCCGTCAGGACCTGAGGGCCATAGGCGAGTCCGGTCGGCACGCTGAGGGTCCCGGCCACGGCGCCGGTTCCGTCGGCGGTGAGGTTGTTGAGAGACGTGCCCTCGAGGCTGAACGCGACGGATTCATTCGGGGCGAAGCCCGAACCCGTGACAGCCAGGGACGTGCCGGGCTGCACCCACGGCGTCGCCGGCTTCACAGCGGGAGCTCCCGCCATCGGGGCGATCGTGACCGTCGAACGCGCTCCGCCCGGTGCCGACGACTCCGCTGCGACGTCGGTCACACCGTTCGTGCCCACTGTGCTCACGAATGCGGTGAGGGTCCCCCCGGCGAGAGGGACCGGGACCTGCACCTTCCACGTGGCCGACGTCGAGCCGGCGCCCGTCACGGTCGCCGGGTTCGGATAGGGCTCGACGCCCCAGGCGGACGTCGACCCGTTCCACCACAGGCCGGACGTTCCGTTCAGCTGCACGGCAACGCCGACGCTCCCCACGCCGATGGAGTCGGTGGCGGTGCCGCTGAAGGTCAGCAAGCCGGTCTTGGGGTTCCCGATGGTGGCACCGGCCTTGGGTGACGTCACGCTTCCCGCGGGCGCGCCGCCGTTGCCGCCGCCCAGCGACCAGTCGTACATGAACCCGTCGCCCGAGGTGTCGATCAGATTGCCGTTGGTGTCGATAGCCGAGGACACCGCGAAGTTGCCGGTCTGGTAGCTGTAGAGGATTGCCCCGGTTGCGAGTGAGAGGACTTCGAGTGTCCCCTGCGTGAGCATGACCGCGACCGTCTTCTGCCCCACCGGTCCCTCGATGGCCGGTGCCGCATCGACGCCGGTGTTGTTGGAGCTGGTGAACCAGAGCTCCGCGCCGGTCTTGGCGTTGATGTCAAGCGTGCCACCGTCGGCGTCGAGGACGAGGTTGGTGCCCGAGATCGCCGGTGTCGAGAGCGAGCCACCGGGGGTGGCCTTCGTGATCGCGGCAAAGTTGAGCTGCCAGATCAGGGCGCCAGTGGTCAGGTCCAGGGCGTAGACGATGCCGAACTTGGTCGGCACGTAGGCCACTCCGTCGGCGAATCCGTTGACACCGGGAGCCGTGGTCGTCACGCCGGCACCGACGTCGTAGGTCCCCGGCGGCGGGTTGAAAGGAGCGTACCGCCACACCAAAGCGCCGGTGAGGGCGTCGATCGCATAGACCGCCGAGTCCGGGTCCGCGGTACCGAAGAGGATGAGCGGCTCACCCGTCGCGTCGACGCTGTAGTTGATGAAATCCCACAAGCCGCCCGACCCCGGCGTGGGTTCGGGGGTGGACTTGAATTCCACCGAGCAGTCGGACGCCTGCACCGCGGTCAGCGGACCGTTGAAGGTCCCAACGTCGTTGCTCCCGACGTAGACCGTCTGAACTCCGCCGGGTGGGGTGGCCAGCACCGGGCTGGCGTCGACCGTCTCGCCCGGTGTGTCGCCGACAGGGACCGAGCACTCGACGGAGCCCGTCGCCGCGTCCATCTTCATCAGACGGTTGTCCACGGTGTCGGTCACCCAGACCGAGGTGCCGTCGCTCACCGCCGAGCTCCGCAACGAGTTCGACAGCTGGTCGGACCACACGGGGAGCCCCGTGGCCTGATCGAAGGCGGTGAAATAGCCCGCTTCGTTGCCACTGAAGATCAAGGTCTTCGAGACGGCGGGCACGTACTGGGAGATCGGCGAGGAGAGGACCTGCTGGCCGGTGTTCGTCATCCAGCGCACGCCCAGCGTCGAGGCGTTGGCGGAGGAGATGGTGGGGTCGACCGACATGTCGCTGTC
>DATAYX010000190.1:0-13243 GCA_036272355.1 Acidimicrobiales bacterium | reverse complement strand
CGCCGCACGAGCTCCACGGAGCGTCCGCGCAATGCGTCCGGCGAAACCAGTTCGGCCGCCTGGGTGCTCCCCAAGACCAAGGTGGGATGGGGCACCTTCCGGACGACGGCGACGCGCCGGCGCTCCGAACGGAACTGCTCCACGTCAAAGAGAGGCTGCGAGGAGGGAGAAGACGGAGTGGGAGGAGTGGGCGCGGCCAAGCCTCAGGAGGCAGCAGCCAGATACGGCTCCCACAGCGGATCGACGTCCGAGAGGTGCCGGAGCCGCCACAGGTGCCCGTCGGGCGGTGCCGGCTTCACCCGCAGCGTCCACCCGAGCTCGGAGAGCAACTGGTCTGCCTTGACGAGGTTGTCCTTCTTGCAGGCGGCCACGACGTTGGACCAGTCGTGCGTGCCACCGCGGCTGCGCGGGATCACGTGGTCGATGGTGTCGGCCGGCTGTGAGCAATAGACGCAGAGTCCGCCGTCGCGCCGCAGCACCGAGCGCCGGGTGACGGGTGGCGTCCGGGCCCACCGTGGGATCCGCACCATGTGGCTCAGCCGGACGATGGAGGGGACTTCGACCTGCATCCGCGCGGAGTGAAACACCTTGCAGTCCTCACGGATCGCGATCGGCTCGGCCCGCCCGGACAGCATGAGCACAACGGCACGACGATCGGATACGAGGGCCAGCGGCTCGTAGGTCGCATTGAGGAGGAGCACCCGCTCCATACCCCGAGAGGCTATCCGCCTTGCGGACGCGACCTTTGACACCAGCGGAGGTAGGCCACGACGTCGGCCGGCCGGAGCGGCTCGGAAACGCCGTCGCCGCCGTTGGCCGTCACGAGCCGGAAGCGCCAGTACGAGTCGCCCGGCACGGGCAAGAAGGGCGGCCGGCGCCACCACCCCCGACGGGCCAGCCGCCAGAGTGCGCCCAGCGCCACCCCCCACAGGACGGGGTGCGGCAAGACGGCCCGGGCCACGACCAGGCCGTCACGACCCCACCTCCCCCGGCCTCGTTCGCCGCTCACCGTCTCACCATCTCACCGTCTCACGCCGGCGCCGCTCACCCGACCCGCCCCATCCGCTCCAAGCCGACCCTTGCCGCCCCGACGAGCGGGCCCGCGTCACCGAGCCCACCGGGCACCACCCGCGCTCCACGAGCGAAGTCGAGCCCGCAGCGGAGATCCATCTCCGCCTGTGCCGCCGCAAAGAACGGTGCGCCGTACCCGAGCGCCACCGAACCGCTGACAATCGCCAAGGGCAGATCGAGCAAATTCACCACCGACGCGATCGCGCGCCCCACCAACGTCCCGACGCGCACCACCAACGACGGGTCCGCTTCACGCGGCGGCCGTCCCGTTATGGCGGCGATGGCTGTCCCCGACGCCTCGGCCTCGAGGCAGCCGCGCCCCCCGCAGCGACATGCGCGGCCCTCGGGCTCGACGACGACGTGGCCGATGTGTCCCGCATTGCCCAACCGCCCGCCCAAGAGCCGGCCGTCCAGCACGATCCCGCCACCGACTCCGGTCGAGACGACCATCGCCAAGAAATCAGCACACCCCGCGGCGGCGCCCACCCAGCCTTCCCCCAGAGCCAACGCCTTGGCGTCGTTGTCGACGAACGTCGGCAGCCCCGTCAGCGCCGCGAGACGGGCCCGCAACGGGAATCCACGCCATGCCTCGATGTTCAATGGCGACACCTCGTCACCGCCGGCGCTCATCGGACCGCCGCAACCCGCGCCGCACACGATCAGCCGGTCACCAGCGCCCACGCCGGCCATGACCCCCTCGACGAGACCAGCCAGATCTCCCCACAGGAGCTCGCCCACCCCCGCCACCTGGTCGTTTCGCGTCGGCACCGTCGCCCGCTCGAGCAGGGTCCCGTCCAACCCGACGAGCCCCGCAGCCATCTTGGTCCCACCGACGTCGACGGCCAGCGCAAGGTCAGCCACGGAACGGCCAGACCACCGACGACCTCACGACGACCACGACGACGACCACGACCACAAACCAGGGCAACGCCGGCGCCGGCAGAACGGGACGAACGGCCCGAGAAGGTCGGTTCAGTCCTCGCGCCGGTGGAAGCGGGAGCGGAACCAGTCGCGCGCGCCGCTGACCGCGCCCTCGATCGCGTTCGATCCCCCACCGCTCGCCCCGTCCTCGCCGTCCTTCGGACGGGTGAGATCGTGCCAGCCGGCCTTGCCCATGCGCCGCAGGTTCCGCTCGAACCACACCGCGGAAGCGAACATGATGACGACGCCGACGAGTCCGGCCACGATGGACTTCGAGTAGAACGCGACGAGGATCACGACGCCGAGCACGAAGGTGACGGCTGCCCACTTGCAGTACCGGCCGGCGTGCCGGTACACGGTCTCCGAGCGCACGCGTTCCGCGAACTCCGGGTCCTGCTTGACCAGTGACTCCTCGAGCTCTGCGAGGATCCGCTGTTCGTGATCGGAAAGCGGCACTACCGACTGCCCCCTGGGATCTCCACATCCATCTGCGACCCATGTTGGCACGCCCCGAGGGCGCGGACAACGAACTTCCCGCCCTTGAATACGGCCAGAGCAGTCGTCTCCACCGGGCGTCAGCTTAGGGCCGCCCCGTGGAGCGTTGGACGCGGTCACGGACTTGTAACGGGCCCGCCCCCCGTCCCCTGCCTCCCCTCAAGCGTGCGCGCCGCCCCTCGCCGATCCTGCGACCCTTCCTCCGGTCGCGGCCCCCGACCAACGCCGGACCCGGCCCCCGGGCCGAAAGCGCCTACTCCCTGACCTTGTCCTTGTCCTTGCGCCGCATGACCAGCGCCCCGATCAGGGCGCCCAACAGGCCCGAGATCACGATGACGAGGATCAGCGGCGCCTGGCGGTCGACCACCCAGAAGTCGATCCTGACGTTCCGCAGGTTGGCCAGCGCGAACCACCCCAGCAACACGCCCGCGATCCCGACGCCGATGAGTGTCGCCTGTCGCCGGCGGTCGACGCCCTTGTGGTCCTCCTCGGCGACGTGCTCCAGGGGATCACGGTGCACGGGCTTCCTGGCCATGATTCATTCTGCCGCCTCCCCGCCGGCTTGTGGTCACCCCACGCCCAGCTGCTATGGAAGGGGCCGAAAAGGAGCGTGATGACCCCGAGCCCGAGCGAGATACTCACCGGCGCCCGCACCATGTGGGAGCTGGTCGACCGGCGCGCCGATGCCTCGCCCGACCGCCCCATGCTCATCGCGGCCGACGGCGAGACCGTCACCTTCGGCCAGTTCCGCGAACGCGCCGAGCGCGCCGCCGCCGGCCTGCACGGCATGGGCGTCAGCGCCGGCTCGGTCGTCTCGTGGCAGCTCCCGACGCGCATCGACACCGTGGTGCTCTCCATGGCGCTGGCGCGCCTCGGCGCCGTGCAGAACCCGATCATCCACCTCTACCGCGAGCGAGAAGTGGGCTTCGCGCTCCGCCAGACCGGCGCCTCGCTCTTCGTCATCCCCGGCACCTGGCGCGACACCGACTTCGCCGCGCTCGCCGACCGCGCGCTGGCCGGCGCGCCGACGCGACCCACCATCCTCAACCTCGAGGACGGCCTCCCGGAGGGCGACCCCGCCGTTCTGCCCCCACCTCCCCCGGGGACCTCACCGGACGACGCCCCCATTCGCTGGATCTACTACACCTCGGGTTCGACGGCCGACCCCAAGGGCGTGCAGCACACCGACCAGACGCTCATCGCCGGCGGCTGGGGCCTCGCCCGGGCGCTCGCCCAGACGCCCGAGGACGTGGGTTCCATCGCCTTCCCGTTCGCGCACATCGCCGGTCCCGACTACCTCGTGTGCATGCTCTCGATCGGCTTCCCGGCCGTCCTGCTCGAATCGTTCGCCCCGGCGGAGGCGCTCGAGATCTTCCGCACCCACCGCGTCACACTCGTCGGTGGGAGCACCGCCTTCTACGTTGCGTACCTCGCGGAGCAGCGCAAGAGCCCGAGCACGCCGATCCTTCCCTCGCTCCGGCTCATGGCCGGCGGTGGAGCCGCCAAGCCGCCCGAGGTCCACTTCGAGGTGCGCGACGAGATCGGCGGGCGCGGCGTCGTGCACGGCTACGGCATGACCGAGGTGCCGATGATCTCCAACGGCTCGCCGCACGACACCGACGAGCAGCTGGCCAACACCGACGGCAAGCCGGTGGAGGGCGCCGACGTGCGCATCGTGCGGCTCGACGGCAAGCCGGCCGGCCCCGACGAGGAGGGCGAGGTCCGCGTGAAAGGGCCGATGGTGTGCCACGGCTACACGGACCCGGCGCTCACGAAGGACGCGTTCGACGAGGACGGGTACTTCCGCACCGGCGACCTCGGCAAGCTCCGGGCCGACGGCCACCTCACGCTCACGGGGCGCCTGAAGGACGTCATTGTCCGCAAGGGGGAGAACATCAGCGCCAAGGAGATCGAGGACCTCCTCTACACCCACCCCAAGGTCGTCGAGGTCGCCGTGGTCGGCCTGCCCGACCCCGAGCGGGGCGAGCGGGTGTGTGCCGTCGTCCAGCTCACCGACGGAGTGGACACCCTCGAGTTGGCCGAGATCGTCGCCTTCTGCCGCGACGCCGGCCTCATGACCCAGAAGATCCCCGAGCAGCTCGAGGTGCGCACCGACTGGCCGCGGGCGGGCACGGGCAAGATCGTCAAGAAGTCCCTCCGCGACGAGTACGCCTCCGCATGAACGCCCCCGCGGCGAGCCGCGTCGTGCTCCCGGGTCCCGTCGGGGACCGGCCCTATCGCATCCGCTTCATCTGCACCGGGAACATCTGCCGCTCCCCGATGGCCGAGGTGATCACGCGCTCGCTCGCGCAGAAGACCGCCCTCGCTGACGGCTCCACGCTCGGCGACCACGTCGAGGTCAGCAGTGCGGGCACCGGGCCCTGGCACGAGGGCGAGCCGATGCACCCCCTCGCCGCGGTCTCCCTGGGTCGTGGCGGCTACCCCCAGGAGCGCCACGTCGCGCACCAGATCGTCGCCTCCACCCTCGGCGAGATCGACCTGATGGTCGCCCTCGACCGGCGTCACCGCCAGATGCTGCTCGGGCTCGGCGCCGATCCCGACCGTCTCGTCGTGCTCCGCTCGTTCGACAAGTCGGCGGGCGCCGCCGCCGACGTCCCCGACCCGTACTACGGCGACCAGGCGGTGTTCGACGAGTGCCGCGACATGATCGCCGCCGCCTGCAACGGCCTCGTGACCTTGCTGGCTGCCAATTGGGACAGCCTCTGGGCCGCCTGAAACTGTCCCCCCCACGGTCGGCGACGCATAAAAGGGCTGGTCAGCGACTCGCCTGCCCGGCCCCGCCCGCAGCCTGTGTGACATAGTGCCCCGTGGTCTCACGCAAGGTCAGGCGCCGACGCACCGAGTTCGCCCTGGCGGGGTTCCTGTTCCTCGTGCTGGTCATCTATCTCGCTGCGTTCACGGGCGGCTCCGGCAAGCCGACCGCGTCGACCTCCTCGACGTCCTCGACTTCCGGGCACGCCACGCTGGCGAACCAGCACTTCCCGAAGAACTCGCCGCTCAATCCGGACTGGAAAGGCAGCGGGAGGACGGTCACCCTCGGCTTCGGCGGCGACGTCCACTTCGAAGGCGTCGTGGGCCAGAAGCTCGCCCAGGACCCCTCCACCGCCCTCGGTACCACCATCCCCCAGCTCTTCGCGGGATCGAACCTCAGCATGGTGAACCTCGAGACGGCGGTGACCGAAGGCACGTGCCCGGAACCGCAGAACAAGCCGTACATCTTCGACGCGCCCGCCTCCGCCATCACCGCGTTGAAGAGCGCCTCCATCTCTCTCGTCTCCGAGGGCAACGATCACGGCTTCGATTGCGGGCCTCAGGGCCTTTCGCAGAACCTCACCGTCGCGACCCAGGACTCCTTCCCGATCATCGGCATCGGCAACAACGCCGCGCAGGCGTTCACGGCCTACCACGTGACCCTGCACGGCCAGCGCATCGCCATCATCGCCGCCACGCAGGTCATCGCCGACAACCTCGTGAGCACGTGGACGGCGTCGGTCAAACAGCCGGGCGTGGCCTCGGCGATCGACCCGACCACGCTGGTACGCGCCGTGCAGCAGCTGCGCAAGACGGCTGACACCGTGATCGTCTACGTGCACTGGGGCACCGAGACCCAGTCCTGCCCCAACCCCCAACAAGAGCCGCTGGCCCAGCAACTCGTGCGCGCCGGTGCCGACGTCGTGGTGGGTGCCAATGCGCACGTGCTCTCCGGTGCGGGCTACCTCGGCAGCGCCTACGTGGACTACGGGCTCGGGAACTTTGCCTTCTACGACAACGCGGCCCCTGAGACCGACAGTGGCTCCCTCATCATCACAGCGGAGGGCCGGCACGTGACGAGCGCCGTCTGGCGCCCCGCGACGATCGTGTCCGGCCTGCCCCAACCGCTGACCGGGCAGCCGGCGACCGCCGCCGTCAACAGCTGGAACAGCGCGCGCAGCTGCACCAACCTCGCCGCGAAACCCTCGACCAGCGTCGCCACGCTGCGGGGCGAGACGAAGGCTTTCGTCGCGCCGCCGACGACGACCACGCCGAGCACCGCCACCGGCAACTCGGGCAGCTCCGGCGGCTCCGCCTCGACCACGACAACGGGTTCGGGCTCCGGCTCGACGACCTCGAGCACCCGCGCCGCCACGACGACATCGGCACCGGCGTCGACCACCACCTCACCGACCGACAACGCCGGCGGCTAGCGAGCACCCGGCGAGCCGCGCCGCGCACGCCGGGCCGCCGGCGGCGGGTTCCTCAGGCCGGGTCCATCTGCGTCCTGGTGGACGGCTGCTCTGCGAAGGCGTCTTCACCGGGAATCCTGCGATAGCGGAAGCGGATCTCCTCGAGGTCGTTGGCCTCGCTCACCGTCTCCTCCGCCAACCGCAGCACCATGTCCGCCTGCCGGCGGAGGACCGTGCGCTGCTCGGCGGACGTCGTGTCGAGGGTGATCGATCCCAGCGAGTCGATGAGCCGAATGAGAATCGCCGGCATCCCGCGTGCGCCCTGGCGGATCTTGTCGAACGATCGGTTCACCATGCGGGCGTAGGAGGGGTCGAACTCGATCAGGCGGATCCTTCCCGTCGAATCCCTGTAGACGCCCTCGTCGAGCACGCGCCCCGACACCCGTCCCAACCCGGCCGAGAGCCAATCGATGCACGTCAATGCCGTGAACGTGTCGTTGACGGCGACCGACAGCGCGCGGATGGCGATCTCGACGAGCTGGTCGATGGCGAAGACCGGGTCCTGTACCAGCGTGCGGTGGGGGCCGGTGACGTGGGCTTTGCGCAGTGCGCGAGCGACCTCGGGCGCCGCGCCACGCGGCCAGACCATCGCCAATGGGCGTCCCGTCGCCAGGTAGTGCCCGGGGCGGTGCTCGAGCCGGATGAACGAGTCGGTCCGCGTCGCGATCGAGATCAGCTGCGAATAGCCGACGTACTGGATGTAGCCGCTGACCTGCGAGGGCACCACGGCGCCACCCTCCTCGATCAGCGTGAGCAGTTCAGGGACGCTCTTGCCGCTGTGCTCGGCCTGACCCGTCTGAGGCTCGCCAACCAGCTGCGGGAACTCGGCGTCGATCGACTCCATCAGGTCTTTGGCGATACCGGCGATCACTTCGGGAAGCTGGATCGACCGCGAGATGTGGTGGATGAAGTAGATGAGGATTGCGAGGTCGACGAGAAGCAGTCCCTCGGCGATCGACGTCGACAGATGCGGGACGAAGTTGGCACTCACGCTGTTGATCGACCCGAGGGCGAGCACCGTATAGACGAACGTGCCGACGAATACTCCCAGCGTGACCTGGTTCCCGATGTCGCGGACGAAGTTGCGCATCATCCGCGGCCCGAACTGTTGGGATGCCAGCGTCAACGCGAGGATGGTGATGGAGAACACGACGCCCACCACCGTGATCACCGCGGCCGCAATTGCGATCAGCACCTGACGTTCGGCGTCCGCGCTCCCCGTCCGGACCCAGACCGGGAGCGTGAGGTGGTGGTGATAGGCCGCGAGGTCGATCTGGAAGGTCACGACGAACAACAGCACCGCGACCACGATGAGCATGCTGGGGATCACCCACAGGGTCGTCCGGAGCTCCTCCCATCGCCAGCTCGGGAGCTGTCCGCGGTCCTTGGCGACGCGTGCAGGTTGCGCGACGGACAACTCGTCGTCGCTCACGACACCGCCTTCGCGCATCCGGCACACGGGTGCGCATGCCTCGGCGCCGGCTGCGGTACTGAGGCAAACGGCAACGTGCAGGGGCTTTCAGTCACGGGGACGTGAGGTTCGACGCCGACCAGTCTTCCCCCCACACCGATGCACTGCGCGAGAAGCGACCTCCATCGACGAGACCTCCCACGCCTCACCACGCCGGTAGAACGGACGGACTCAGTCCGATGACGACCGGATCGAGCCCGAGCCCGGACCCGAGCCCGAGCCGGCACCCGCACCCGCCACCTCCCGGGGCATGGCGTCGGCCACCAGCCGCTCGTCGTCGGCCAGCAGGGAGTGCGCCAGCTGCTTCACCAACTCGATCACCTCGGGGTGCTCCTCGGGGTTCCACCCCTCGAGCAACTCGGTCAGCCCGCGGCGGCGGGCCTCGGTCAGCTTGTCCAGCGCCTGGGTGCCCGCGGTGGTCAGGTAGAGGTCGCAGTCGGGGCCGCGCCGTTGCTCCCTGATCATCCCTGCCGCCACCAGGCCGTCCACACCGGGCTGGATGATCGACGGGTCGACGTGCAGGCCTTCGGCCACCTCCCCCACCGTGCACGCCGGACGTTCGGACAGCCGGTAGAGCAACCAGACCGAACGCGGTGGCAGGTCCACCCCGGCCCGCTGCGCCAGTGTCTGGTAGAGCTCGGCGCGGTTCTCCCGGGCCGACACCCGCTGCAGCGCCAACTCGATCTCCTGCAGCGACGTCCGGGCCTGGAGCGCGCCGGCGACCTCGCCGGGGTCGACCGTCTGCACCGTCTTGCGCAGCGGTACCTCCGGCAGGAGGAAGCTCAGCAAGAACGCAAAGAACGCGATCGGCACCGCAACGAGGAATACCGTCTGCACCGAATGCGTCACGGCGTGGATGTATCCCTGGTACAACGCGGGCACCTCCACCTTCAGCTTGGCCAGCAGCGAAGGGTCCAGCGCCTGTGGGTTGAACGAGTTGAGCACCCGTTGCGAGATGTGGGGCAGGTGCGGCACGAACGTGGAGGTGAAGACGATGCCATAGATGGCGCCGAACACCGCTGTGCCGAACGAACCGCCGATCATGCGGAAGAAGGTCGCCGAGCTGGTGGCCACACCGAGCTCCTTGTACGACACGGCGTTCTGCACCGCCACCACGAGCACTTGCATGATGAGGCCCATGCCGGCCCCGAAGACGAACATGTAGAAGGCGAAGAGCCAGCTGTTCATGGAGGCGTCCACGAAGGACAGCAGGTAGGCACCCAACGTCATCAGGGCCGAGCCGACGACCGGAAAGATCTTGTAGCGGCCCCACCGCGTCACCAGCCGTCCCGAGATGACCGACGCCCCGAGCATGCCGAGCATCAAGGGCAGGATCCGCAGGCCCGAGACCGTCGGGCTCACTCCCTTCACGTTCTGGAGGAACAAAGGCAGGAACGTCAGTGCACCGAACATGGCGAAGCCCATGACGAAGCCGATCGCGCTGGCCGCAGAGAAGACGCGCACCGTGAAGAGGTGGAGCGGGATCACCGGCTCGGCCGCCACGCGCTCCACGAGGACGAAACCGACGGCGAGCAGCACGCCCAAGACGGCGGTGAGGTAGCTGGGGGCCGAGGCCCACGGCCACGAGACGCCGCCCAGGCTGGCGAAGATGATCAAGGACGTCGCCGACCCCGCGAGGAGCAGTGTCCCGGCGTAGTCGATCGTGTGGCGCACCTTCCGCAGGTGCCCCGGCAACACCGCACCCGTGACGAACAACGCCAGGATTCCCAGTGGCAGGTTGATGTAGAACACCCACTGCCAGGACAGGTACGTGACACACAGTCCGCCGATCAGCGGCCCGATCACCGTGGCAACGGCGAACATGGCGCCGAACAGTCCCATGTACCGGCCCCGATCGCGCGGCGAGACGACGTCGCCGATGATGGTCTGTGCGCCGACCATGAGACCGCCCCCGCCGAGCCCCTGCAGCGCACGGAACGCGATGAGCTCGGTCATCGTATGGCTGAGGCCGCACAGCGCCGAGCCGACGACGAAGATCACGATCGACGCCTGGAAGAAGGTTTTGCGCCCGTACTGGTCCCCGAGCTTGCCCCACAACGGGGTCGACACGGTCGACGCCAAGAGGTACGCCGTCACCACCCACGCAAGATGCGAACCACCGTGGAGGTCCCCGACGATCGTCGGCAGCGCAGTCGAGACGATCGTCTGGTCGAGCGCGGCGAGCAACATGCCGAGCAACAGGGCCCCGAGGATCAGCCAGAGCCGGCGGCCGGTGATCCGCTCCACGGGGGGTGGCGCGTCGTCGACGCTCACCCCCAGCTCTCCGACATCGGACACGATTGGCTCAGAGTAGGAACGTCCTGGTCGGAATGCAACCATGGTCGGCCGACCGCCTCGTGAGCGCCGGAACCGTCACTGCGGCAACCGCCTGTCCGCCCAAGGAGCAGCCACGTCACCCGCGCTACGGTCGCCGCGGCGGATGCGGCGCACCGTCGCTCCACGACACCAGGAAGGCTCAGGATCACCATGCGTACCCGCCTCACCGATCTGCTCGGGATCGAGCATCCCGTCATGCTGGCCGGCATGGGGGGCGTCTCCTACTCGGCCTTGGCGGCGGCCGTCTCGGCAGCCGGCGGGTTCGGTTGCCTCGGCGCGTCCACGATGAACAACGAGACGATGGTGGCTGAGATGGCCGCCGTGCGCGCCGCCACGGACAAGCCCTTCGGCGTCGACCTGCTCACCGCCATGCCGGGTGGGATGACCGAGCAGGTGAAGATGGTCATCGAGGGAGGCGCCTCGGCGTTCGTGGCCGGACTCGGCGTGCCGACAGAGGTCGTCGACCTCTGCCACGAGCACGATCTCGTCGTCGTCAGCATGTGCGGCAAGGTCGAACACGCGGTGCGTGCCGTCGAAGCGGGATGCGACCTCGTCGTGGCCCAGGGCACCGAGGCTGGGGGGCATACCGGCCAGGTTGCCTCGCTCCCGCTGGTGCCCCAGATCGTCGACGCGGTCGGCGCGCGGGTCCCGGTCGTCGCGGCGGGTGGCATCTTCGACGGCCGCGGCCTGGCTGCCGCCCTGGCCCTCGGAGCGGACGGCGTCTGGGTCGGCACTCGCTTCATCGCCACGCCCGAGGCGCGCGGGGTGATGGGGTACAAGGAGAAGCTTCTTGACAGCCGGGAGGACCAGACCACCGTCAGCCGTGCGTACTCGGGCAAGACGATGCGCGTCGTGCGCAACAAGTACACCGACCACTACGACGCCCACCCCGAGGAGCTCAAGAAGTTCCCCGAACAGCTCGCCGCCTCCTATGGCAGAGGCGCCATGCACCTGGGCGGGGACTCCTTCAGCGAAGGTGTCGACGTGGACAAGGAGTGCTACCCGGCCGGCCAGGGGGTCGGCGCGATCTCCGAGCTCGTCCCGGCCGGCGACCTCGTGCACCGCTTCGTCGCCGAGGCCGAGGTGGCGCTCGACCGCATGGCGGCGCTGCGCTGACCCGGCCGAAAAGCGGGCGTGACGACAGGAACCAGCGGACTCAGCGGACCGAAGGGACCGGGCGGGTCGAGCGCGCCTGAGCGCCGGGTAGCGCTCGTCACAGGGGCGAACCACGGCATCGGCGCCGCGACGGCCAAGGCGCTGGCGTCACGCGGCTCGGCGGTGCTCTGCGCCTACTTCCGCAGCGATCGGCTGGGCGGCCTCGACGACCCCTCCCTGCCTGCGGCCTACCGCGCCACCCGCATGGCCCGGGCCGATTTCGTCGTGGAGTCGATCCGGGCAAGCGGTGGCCATGCGACCGCCGTCGAAGCCGACCTGACCGATCCGGCGTCGGTCCCGGCCCTCTTCGACGCCGCGGAGCGCGAGCTCGGCCCGGTGCAGATCCTGGTGAACAACGCCTCGGGTTGGGTGGGCGACTCGTTTGCGCCGCAAGCGACGGATCGCTTCGGGCGGAGCCAGAACGCAGTGTCGGCGCACACGATCGACCAGGTGCTCGCCGTCGACGCCCGGGCCGCGGCCCTCTTGATCGCCGAGTTCGCCCGTCGCCACATCGCGCGGCGCGGTCAGTGGGGCCGCGTCGTCGGGTTGACCTCCGGCGAGGCGGACGGGTTCCCCGAAGAAGTGTCCTACGGCGCGGCCAAGGCGGCGCAGGTCAGTTTCACTCTCAGCGCCGCCGGCGAGCTTGCGCGCCACGGCGTTACCGCGAACGTCGTCCACCCACCCATCACGGATACGGGCTGGATCAACACCCAGACCGCGGCCGCGGCGCGTTCCGCAGGCCGGCGCGTCGCAACGCCCAAAGAAGTGGCCGAGGTGATTGCCTATCTGGTCTCCGACGCGGCCGCGCTCATCACCGGCAATGTCATAAGGCTGCGCTGACCGCCTCGATTCATGCGATGCGGTAGGTCTGCAGTCCGTGCGCGAGGACCTTGCCGGACTGGTCGGTCGCGGTGATCTCGGTGAAGATGAGCTCGCGCACACCGGACGGTGCCCGCCGAGCACAGGAGATCGCCACCAGAACTTCCGGCGACATGTTGGAGCGCCATGGAAACGGTGGAAGCCCGCATCCCCCGGTCGAAGTCGTGGTTCGACCAGGCGGCGAGGGCTCCCGTGGTGTCGATGACCGCGCCGACGACGCCGCCGTGGTACGTCGAACCGTCGTTGCTGAGCTCGAGCCGGAACGGCAGACGAGTGGCCACGTCATCGGGCTCGTAGCGCTCCACGACGAGGCCGAGCCACGACAAATACGGCGTCTTGGCAAAGATGGCGGGGATTGCCGCCCGGCGTTCTTGCTGCTCGGCTTCGGTCAGGCTCTCTTGTGATCGGCTCACTCTGGCCCCGTAGCCCCCTGAACGCCGACGAGACCCATGGGATCGGTGCCTGGTTCGCGCTGAAAGATCCCGTTTCCCTCCCGGGGCTCCGGATCCACATGTTCTGGTCGCCCCTCTCAGCACGGGGATCCCGCATCCCCACCCGCCGGAGCCTCCCGGCCATCGGCCCGCGCGCACGGTCCGAGCTATTTCGATATATCATTATGGTACGTTACATACCGGAAGAAATCCTCGCCCGACCAGGAGGAACACTGAGA
>DATAYX010000189.1:0-2427 GCA_036272355.1 Acidimicrobiales bacterium | reverse complement strand
TGCCTGGCTCGGGGACCAAGTCGATGCGAAGCCGGGAAAAGTGCTCCGGAGCCTTCTCGAAGTGGGTCTCGCGGAAGGCCAGCTGCGCCGTGCCCGGCTCGAGCACCACCGAATTGCGCGGCCGCGGGTCGGGCAGCTTGTCCGCCGGCGCGATCAGGATGTCGACCTCCCCGTTGGGGCCGAGCTCGAACTCGTCAATGTTGGTCTGCGTCTGCGTGCCCGTCCGTCCCCCGACCTGTCCCTGGCCGAAGGCCGTCCCGAAGGTCATGCCGAGGTAGGCGGACTCTCCCCGGAAGCCGAGCATGCGATAGCTCCGGGTGTCGTCGAGCACGCAGAAGAGGTAGTTGGTGTCGGGGTTGTCGACCAGCAATTTCTTGTACTCGTCCTGCAGCGTGAAGATCACTGGATGCAGCGGATCGGAGCCCTCGACGATCCAGTCCAGCGCCAGGCGCGACAACCGGGTCACCCACCGGTAGCCCTCCGCGAGATCGACCTCGCTCTCGGGGACCCCGGTCGCGGTGCGCACCACATCGAGGGCGGCCGTCTGTGCCTGGATCCAGGCGTCGAACGCGGCGTTCAGGCGATCGTCCTGCATGGAGCGGCACGCTACCGGTGTTGGAGCTGAGTCGCCCGGTTCCCGACGCGCCCGGTAGCTTTCGGGTCGTGACCGACACCGCGATCGAGACGACCGGCACGGACGAGCTGCTCAGCGAGCTCCGGTCCTGGCTGGAGAACAACTGGGACCCCGACCTGACGGTCGGGCAATGGTGGGAGCGCCTGGGCCTGGCCGGATGGTCCGCACCGGGCTTGCCGATCAACGCCTACGGCAAGGCGATGGCCCGCTCGGACACGGTCCTCGTCCAGCAGGAGATCGCCAAGTTCGGCGCGCTGGGGGCCCCGGCGGGCCTGGGCCTCCTCCTCGCCGCACCGACGATCGCCACGCACGGCACCCAGGAGCAGATCGACCTGTACGTCCGCGAGATCGTCACCGGGCAGAAGGCGTGGTGCCAGCTCTTCAGCGAGCCCCAGGCCGGATCGGACCTCGCCGGCCTCCAGACGCGGGCCGTCAAGGACGGCGAGGAGTGGATCATCAGCGGGCAGAAGGTGTGGACGTCGGGCGGCCAGTACGCCGACCTCGGCATGCTCCTCGCCCGGACGGACCCCGACGTGCCCAAGCACCAAGGGATCTCCTACTTCGCCTTCGAGATGCTCCAAGACGGGGTGGACGTCCGGCCGCTCAAGGAGATGACGGGCCACGCGCTCTTCAACGAGGTGTTCATCACCGACGCCCGCATCGCCGACTCCGCGCTCATCGGCGGTCTGAACAACGGGTGGGCCGCCGCCAACACGACGCTGGCCAACGAGCGCGCCGGCCTCGGTTCGGGCGGCGGCAACGCAGCCGGTGGTGGGATGGCACAGCCGGGCACCGTCATGGGCATGCTCGACCGGCGCGTCGGCGATGTCGTCGGGCCGAAGCCCGCAGCCGGCGGCAAGCAGCGAGCGCAGAGCCCGGGAGGCGCGCTCGGCGCCATGCGAGGCGGTGCCGGCATGCTCATCTCGCTCGCCCAGTCGCGCGGCCTGAACGAGGACGCGGGAATCCGCCAGGACCTGGCCCGGCTCCACACGCTCGGTGAGATCGGGCGCTTCAACGGCCTGCGGGTCAAGGCGATGAAGGAGAAGGGCGGCGACATCCCGGGCATGCCCAACGTCTCCAAGCTGTCGATGAGCCAGATCGTGCGGCTGACCCGCGACCTCGGCCTGCGCATCCTGGGGCCGGCCGGGATGCTCCACGCCTACGACGCAGAAGCAAAGGCGGAACTGCAGCAGTCCACCCGCGACCCCTTCGCAGGCGGCGTCACCGAGATGTCGCTGTTCGCGCAGGCGCCTCCCATCTACGGCGGGACCGACCAGGTCCAGCGCAACATCATCGGCGAACGAGTACTGGGGCTCCCCAAGGAGCCCAGCAACGATCGCACGACGCCCTTCTCGCAGCTGCCGAAGAACGCCTGACCCCAGCGGCGACGGGGATGGGGCCGGGGCCGGGGGGCTGTCGAGGGTGAGCGCGGTGGACAGGAGCCTGCGGGGCGCCGCCGCGATCGTGGGCGTCGCCGACGACGTGTCCCCGACCGGCGAGCTCGACCGCTTCGGCCGTGACCTCGAGGTCGCCATGGTGCTCGACGCGCTCGAAGACGCCGGGTTGACGCTCGCCGATGTGGACGGCGTCTGCCACGCCGAGTCGGCCGTGGCCTTCGCCGAATACCTCGGCGTCCACCCGACCTTCGTCGAGTCCACCATGACCGGTGGCTCCAGCTACGAGGTCCACGTCGAGCACGCCGCCGCGGCCATCGCCGCCGGCATCTGCGACGTCGTGGTCAGCGTCTACGCCGCCACACCGCGGAGCGACCGGACACAGGGCCGCCGGCGGGA
>DATAYX010000188.1:0-3518 GCA_036272355.1 Acidimicrobiales bacterium | reverse complement strand
CGGCCGAGCTCACGGTCGTCGACGTGCTCGACTGGTTCCCCACGGGCTTGTTGCTGCTCGAGACGGCGAAGGCGATGCCCACGATGGCACCGGCCGCGAGCACCACGATGATCACGTTGCGGATCTGCTTACGGCGCTTGGACGCTTGGGCCTCGGCGGCCAGCCGGGCCTCTCTGGCCGCGCGCTGGCGGGCTCGTTTCTCGCTGGGCACGGCCGGAGACCCTATCCAATCGCCAGCGGGGCCCCCGGTCGGTGGAGGAGCCGCCGAGCGGCCGGCCGGGCTCCGGCCAGGGCCAACGCCGATGACGCCCGTGCGTAGTCGGTAGCCTCGGGCGATGCCGCTGGTCGTCCAGAAGTTCGGGGGAACCTCCGTCGGCGACGCGGACAGGATCCGGGCCGTCGCCGACCACATCGCACGGACGCGGCGAGAGGGTTCAGACGTGGTCGCCGTGGTGAGCGCGATGGGCAAGACGACCGACGACCTGATTCACCTGGCCGACTCGGTCAGCACCACCCAGCCGCCGCGCGAGTACGACATGCTCGTGAGCACGGGCGAGCGGATCTCGATGTCACTCCTGGTGATGGCGTTGGCGGACCTCGGTGTGGAGGGTCAGTCCTTCACCGGGAGCCAGGTCGGGATCATCACCGACGCCGACCACACGCGGGCGAAGATCAAGGAGGTCAAGGGCGACCGCCTGCGCGACGCCCTGGCGGCCGGCCGCGTGCCGGTGGTGGCGGGGTTCCAGGGCGTCTCGATCGACCGTGAGATCACCACCCTCGGGCGGGGCGGGTCCGATACGACCGCCGTCGCGCTGGCGGCGTCACTCAAGGCCGACGTCTGCGAGATCTACACCGACGTCACGGGCGTCTTCACCGCCGACCCCCGGATCGTGCCCGAGGCGCACCGCCTCAACCGAATCTCGTTCGACGAGATGCTCGAGATGGCGGCGACCGGCGGGCGCGTGCTGATGCTGCGGGCCGTCGAGTTCGCCCGCAACCACAATGTTCCGCTGCACGTGCGCAGCAGCTTCACCTGGGAGCCCGGCACCCGGGTGGTCGAGGAGGATGCAGACATGGAGGAAGCCGTCGTCACAGCCGTGACCCACGACACCTCGGAGGCCAAGGTCACGGTGAGCGGTCTCCCCGACCACCCCGGCGTGGCCGCGCGCCTCTTCCGGCCGCTGGCGGACAAGTCGATCCTCGTCGACATGATCGTGCAGAACAGCTCGGCGCAGGGAACGACGGACATCTCGTTCACCGTCCCCAACGACGACCTGGCGATGGCGGTGGAGACGGCCCAGGCGCACGCCGACGAGCTCGGTGCGACGGGGGTGACGTCGGATGCGGCCGTGGCCCGGGTGTCGCTCATCGGGGTCGGCATGCGGTCGCACCCGGGCATCGCGGCGACGATGTTCGAGACGCTGGCCGACGAGGGGATCAACATCGACATGATCTCGACGTCCACGATCAGGACGTCGTGCATCGTCGCCGATACCGACGTCGAGCGGGCCGTGCGCAGCCTCCACAGCGCGTTCGCTCTCGGCTGATGGCACCGAAGGGCGCGGCTCGCACGATCTGGCTGCTCCGGCACGCCAAGACGGTGACCGACCCGCCGCCGGGCGGCTCGGACTTCGACCGCGTGCTGGCGCCCCGCGGGCGGCGCGACGCCGTGGCGCTGGGGCGCCTGTTCGCCGGGAAGGGCGAAGGCCTCGGGCCCGCGCTCAAGGCCGTCCCGCGGCCGAAGGTCGCGCTGGTGTCGCCGGCGGCCCGGACCAGGGCGACGGCCGACCTGGTGTTCGCCCACATGGCCGAGCCCCCCGAGTGCCTCTTCTACGAGGGGCTGTACGGGGCCGATCCGGGCGAGGTACTCACGTACGTGCACGAGCTCGACGACGGCGCCGACGCCGTGGTCATCGTGGGGCACAACCCCACGGCGCACTCGCTCTCCCAGGGGCTGCTCGCACCGACGGACAAGAAGGGGCAGTCGCTCGCGGTGCGCACCGGGTTCCCCACGTGTGCGCTCGGTGTCTACACCTTCAAGGCGGAGCGTTGGGCCGACGTCAGCGCGGGCAGTGGGAAGCTGGTCGCCCTGATGACGCCCCCCTACGACGGCTGAGGCGAGGCCGGGCGCGACTCAGAGGGCACGCAGGATGGCGGCGTCGCCCTGCCCGCCACCGCCACAGAGCGCCACGGCAGCCGTCTTCTCGCCGCGCCGGCGCAGCTCGAGCAGCGCGGTGAGCGCGACCCGGGTGCCGGACATGCCGACCGGGTGGCCCAGCGCGATGGCGCCGCCGTTCACGTTGACCTTGTCCTCGTTGATCCCGATGTCGTCCATCGACGCCAGGCCGACGGCGGCGAACGCCTCGTTGATCTCGAAGAGGTCGATGGCGCCCAGGTCGGTACCGGCCTTGCCGGCCGCCTTGAGGATCGCCTGCGACGGCTGGGTGAGCAGCGAGTTGTTCGGCCCGGCGACCATGCCGTAGCCGACCACCTGGCCGAGGGGCGCGACGCCGAGCTCCTTCGCCTTGCCGGCCGACATGACGATGACGGCGCAACCGCCGTCGGAGATCTGCGAGGAGTTGCCCGCCGTGATGCTGCCGTTCTTGTCGAACGCCGGCCGCAGCGCGCCGAGCGACTCCGCCGTCGTGCCCGGGCGGACGCCCTCGTCGGTGTCGACCACCAGCGGGTCGCCCTTGCGCTGGGGCACCTCCACCGAGACGATCTCCTCGGCGAAGCGGCCCTCCTTGATCGCGGCGGCCGCCTTTTCGTGACTGGCGGCCGCGAACGCGTCCTGGCGCTCGCGGGAGATCTTCGCCGTGCTCTGGTTGTGCTGCTCGGTCGAGAGGCCCATCGCGATGTGGTCGAACGAGTCGGTCAGCCCGTCGTACATCATCGAGTCGACGAGTGTGCCGTCGCCGAGGCGGAACCCCGCCCGCGCGCCCGGGAGCAGGTGGGGCGCCTGGGTCATGGACTCCATGCCGCCGGCCACCACGATCTCGGCGTCGCCGGCGCGGATCATCTGGTCGGCCAGGTAGATCGTGTTGAGGCCCGAGAGGCACACCTTGTTGATCGTGTTGGCCGGGACGTTCATGGGGATGCCGCCCTTCACCGCCGCCTGGCGCGCCGTGATCTGGCCTTGGCCGGCGAGGATGACCTGGCCCATGAGGACGTAGTCGACCTGGTCGGGAGCCACGCCGGCCCGCTGCAGCGCCTCGGCGATGGCGAAGCCGCCCAGGTCCATGGCCGTCATGCCCGCGAACGCGCCCGACAGCTTCCCGATGGGGGTCCGAGCCCCTGCGACGATGACGGCCTCAGCCATTCCAGCACCTCCGTTGCCCGCCCGGTCTGGTTACCGGCCGGAAAGTACATGGTACCGGCCAAGTATCGTCGGGTCACATGAGCGAGATCCTCGAAGCAGTCGTTGCCGGCGCGTCCGCAGATGAGCTGGCCAAACTCGAGATGCCGGACCACTACCGCGCCGCCCTGGTCAAGCGCAGCGAGGTCGACATGTTCGCCGG
>DATAYX010000187.1:0-5642 GCA_036272355.1 Acidimicrobiales bacterium | reverse complement strand
CCCACAACCCTGAGCTCCTCGTGCCAACGCCGGGGTCCAGGGCGGATTCTCTCTTGGCCAGAAATTACCCTCTTGGGGCCGAAGTATGCGCTGAAGATTTCGAAGACCTTGGTGGCTCAATTGCGGCGGACGGGTGCCTCTTGGACTTTCCGACGTCGCCTCGGCACCCGGGAGCGGCAGGCCGTCGGGTGGCAGTCGCCCCTACGTCCGCCAGGCGCGGGTTCTTCCAGCGAGAAGAGCCGTCGCATAGCTCAGGCCTCGCCCTCGGAGCGGTCCGAACAGGTGAACATGGAGGCCCGCTGGGACCGAAGTCTCACCCCGGAGCACTTCGGCAGCGCCGGCCGGTAACCGTGGTTCCCATGTCCCTAGGCGGCGCCGGCGCGCCTCCAGGAGCGTTTCGACCCCACGCGAGCCGAACCGCGCTTGGAGGTGGTGGGATTCGAACTGGGCGAAGCCGTGTAAAGAAACCACGTCAACGGCATTTTCCGGATTGCACCTGCGGCGATTGGAACCTGGTGGTCCGCGCCGGTACTCGGTGGGACAGACCGGTATGCACCGCGTGTGTCCCATCCGTGTCCAGCCCTACGAGCGTCGCCGACGCGTATGTTCCTCGCGCACCCTCAGCCCCTGACGGGTCAGGCCGTCGTCGATGCGCGCCGATCGAGGTGAGCGACCAGTCGACCAACGAGGTCCTCGGCATCGACGCGCGCTCCGTCGATGAAGCTCGACTTGCGCCGTCGGAGAAAGGGGCTGCCGATCAGGTACATGCCGGGCGCCTCAACGACACCTCCGTCATGCCGGACCATCCCCTTGCCGTCCAGCACGGCGACATCGAGCCAGGAGTAATCGGGGCGGAAGCCGGTTGCCCAAATGATGGTCCCTATCTCACCGCTTTTGAGGTCGAGGCCCAGCCGTGGTGACGAGTCGACCATGGTCGGCTCAGGCCGGGATGGAGGCGGCACCGAGTCGTCCAGGCTGTTGGCCGTGGCCCATTCGTCAATCGTGTCGAGCAATCGGCCGAGCTTGAGGTCGGCCAGTTCGCACTTGTTGCGCAACGAGCCGGAGAATTGAGCCCGGCCCTCGTTGACGCCCGCCAGGCGGCCGACCGTCTTCACGCCGATGCTCGTGAGGGAATTCAGATCGAACGTGGCTCGTTCGTCCGAGCCGGCGAGCTGCATCGACGGCACGCGCCGAGCCCTGACGATGTCGTCCACCTCGTCGTAGCGTTCGTCGAGGACGCCCGCAACCTCCATCCACCAGTGGATGTCCCTGCCGCGGTACTCGCGCGGCGCGCGTACGTGCTCGCCCACCGCCAGGACGACCTTTCGCCCGGACCGGCGGATCTCGGCGGCGATCTGCACCCCGGTCGCGGACGCCCCGACCACCATCACCCCGGCCTCGCCGAGTTCGCCCGGATTGTGGTATTCCAACGGTGTCAGCATCGAAACTTCCGACGGCACCCCCGCAGCCCACGCGGGCACCTTTGGCACGTTGAAGGCTCCCGAAGCCAGGACGACGGTCGCACATGTCCATTCCCCCTGGTCGGTCGCGACGACATAGCCGTCCCCGTGGATCCGGACCGAGGTGACGGTGGTGCCCCCTACCACCGGCGCGGCGATCAGCTTGGCGTACTCAGTGATGAAATCGGCCACTTCGAGCGCGCCCATGTAACCGTCTGGATCTTCTCCCTGGTACGCAACGCCGGGAAGTCGGCATTGCCAATTGGGCGTGAGCAATCGGAGGGAGTCCCACCGCTCTCGGCGCCAAGAGTTGGCGACCTCGTTCCTCTCGAGAACAACGTGGTCGACCGACCGGTCGGAAAGGCACCGACTGATGGCGAGCCCGCTCTGCCCGGCACCTATGACCACCGTCGTGGTGTGCACCGATCCCCCGTGCGACAGCGCCTACAAGGTCAGCTGACCTCGACGCTCACGTTCGTGGGGTTGGTGATGATGTCGTAGACGGCCGACCGCTTCTGGGACTGTGCCACCAGCGCCTTGATGTCATCGGGCGACGCGTCGGCGTCGATGTTGTAGGTCACCTTGATGTCACTGAACCCGTTGCGAACATCGCTGTCCGCGCCGAGGATGCCTCGCACATCCATGCCACCCTCAATTGTGGCCGACACGCTGCGAAGTTGGATGTCACGGTTCTGCGCGACGGCCGCGACGCCGGCGGTCAGGCAGCTGGCTAGGGCGACGAGCACGTACTCGACAGGCGTGGCGCCGTTGTCTTCGGACGCGAAGATCTCCGGGTGGTCGGCGTCAAAGACGTACTTGGTGCGGTGGCCCTGCTCCTCACCGAGTCCGAAGAAACCCTCCACGGTCGATTGACTGTGTGTCCCGTTCTGCCACTGACAGGTGGCTCGCCATTGGAACTGCGCGGCCTCGGGTGCCTCGGTTAACGCGGCCCTGGCGCCGAGTAGTGCCTCGACGTTGACGCCGTTGTTGACGGGGGTCTCAGTAGCGGTCATCGCACGCAGCTCCTTGTTCTGTTCCGTTCCCGCCCGGCGATCTCCGGCCCTGCCGGACTGTCCTGTTCGAAACCCGACCTTACTCCTCGGGATTGTCGCTGAAAAGGGGGGTTTCAGCCGGTTCCTGAGGAGATGACCGCCTGTTGCCGCCGCCCCCTTACTCTTCGACGTCGGGCGGCCGCCCGAACATGATGGCGGCGCGCACGGAGTCGGCCAGAGAGGTCGCCAGCTGATGGTCCGGTGAGGCCCCCAGCGCGTCGTTGACGGTCGAGAACGCCAAGCGGAGAGCGACAAAGACCGTGATACCAAAGATCTGAGAATCGTCGAAACCGACATCGCGCAGCGCCTGCACATCGGCGGCCGAAATCCCATTGGGGTCACGGGCCACAAGGCGAGCCCATCGTGCAAGTGCCTGGTCGCCCGGGTCGAGACCATCCGTCTCGCCCCGGATAACGGCGGCGGCAACGTCCGGGCTCGTTGCCTCGGCCAGCTTTTTGCCCCAAGCCATCGAACAGTACGAGTCCCCCAGGGCGGCCGCCGCGGCGGTCACGAGCACGCTTCGCTGCGCGAGAGAAAGGTCTCCGGCCCTGGTCGCCTCGCCCATGAGATCGGAGAGTCCGTTGAGCGCAGTCGGCAGGTGTGCCCAGAGACGGGACACGTTCGTGACATAGCCGACGCCCTCGAGGTCGTCGTCGAACAGTTTCGCTGCTGAAGGTGTATCCGGTGCTGCGGCGAGGAAGTCCGAAGGGGACTGCCCGGCCCCGGCGGTCGCGCTCGGGCTGCTTCGCCGGCCGGAGCGTTCTGGTTTGGTGGCGAGGTAGCCGACGACGGCAACATGGGCGCGCAACGGCAGTCCCTCCCGGGTCTGCTGTTGCGCCAATTCCACCGCCGCTTCGAGGAACGATTCCTCTCCAACCGCCTGGATCGCCTCGAAGGCCGGTCCGGTGGAGGCAAGCGCGCGGGCGTAGGCCTCCGGATCGGCGTACTCGAAGACGAAGGGGACGTCGATCCGTTCGACGTGAGAGAAACCCCTTTCTGTCAGGAGCGCTTCGCCGGCACCTGGGCGGCCCAGGGCGACCATGGCCGCCTGGTTCTGGACCTTGGGCTCTGTGGCCAGCGTAAATGGTGCCAAGGCCCAGGCTCCTGGTGACGCCTTGATGTGTCCCCACACCGTCAGCCCGATCCGGCCGCCCGGGACGAGGACTCGGTGCGCCTCTGACACGGCGTGGGGTGTTGTGCCCCAGATGCCGCGGAAACTCGTGACGACGTCGAACGATTCGTCGTTCCAGGGCAGGGCGTTCATGTCGCCCACCCGCAAGTCGGCGTTCGGACTCCGATCCCGGGCAACAGCGAGCAGTCGTGACGACGCATCGATGCCGGCACACACCGCACCGCGTAGCGCAGCGAGTTCGACGGCCAGGCCAGCGCCACACGCCATGTCGAGCAGCCGGTCCCCATAACCCACGCCCAAGCGGTGGTGCATGGTGACGTACTCCCGAACGTTGGGCGGCTCGCTCAGGGTGGCGAACTCCACGGCCCGCCTGCCCCATCCCTCGTCGACCACCCGCCACTGGTCGTCCGCAGTCGTGCCGGTCGGCGGTCCGGTCGCTGTCATGACCCCATCTTGGATACGCCGGCGGCGTCCGGTCGGGGAAGCACCGGACCGGGAAGGACGGGGAGCTCGGAGAGCCCGCGCAGCACGAGACCGTCACCGTGGTTCCAATGCAGGTCCTCCGACGGGACGGCGAGCGTCAGGTCCGGGAAGCGTCGCAGCAGCGAACCGAGGGCGATCAGGCCCTCCATCCGCGCCAGGGCGGCACCCAAGCAGTGATGGATGCCATGGCCGAAGGCCAGGTGACGGGTCACGTCCCGGTCAAGGTCGAGCGACTCGGGGTCTGCGTACTTGCTGCGGTCGCGGTTGGCCGCCGCCAAGCAGATGATGACCTGTGCCCCGGCCGGGATCGCCGTGCCGGCAACGGTGACGGGCTCGACCGTGTAACGGAACGTCGAGTGGGGCACGGGTGCGTCGAATCGGAGGAACTCTTCGATCGCAGCGGGGATCCGGCTGGGGTCGCTCTGGAGTTTCGAGCGTTGCGCTGGGTTCCGGAGCAGGGCGACCATGCTGTTGCCGATGAGGCTCGCCGTGGTGTCGTGACCCGCGACCATCAGCTGGAAAATGGTGGAGAGCAGTTCCTGGCTGGTGAGACGGTCGTTGCCGTCCCGCGCCCCGACCAGGGCACTGACGAGATCATCGCCGGGAGCGGTTTCTTTGGAGGCCACGAGGTCCTTCAGCATGCCGACGACGGCGTCCGATGCCTTCTTGGCTTCGGCGTACTCGGCCGGCGTCGTCGTGGGCACGAGCAGTCTCGTGAATTCGCGGCCGAGCCGTGCCCGTGACTCCTGCGGTACGCCGAGGAGCTCACAGATGACAGTGAAGGGAAGCGGGAGGGCAAAGCGCGAGACGAGATCGACCCTCGCGTCCGGGCCGAGAGCGGCGATCTCGTCGATGAGGTCGTCGGTGATGACCTGGACGCGGGGGCGCAGAGTTTGGACTCGCCGGGGGGAGAATGCCGCAGAAACGAGCTTCCTGAGCCGGGTGTGGTCAGGCGGGTCCACGGTCAGCATGTGTCGGGCGAACTCCGGTCCCGGTAGGCCCTCGGCCACGACATCGGATCCCTCGGCCAAGGCGGCGTGCATGTCCTTGGAGAGCCGAGAATCGTTCAGAGCGGCCATGGCCTCGTCGTAGCCGACGATCAGCCATGCGTCGTGCCCGTCGGCCAAGGTCACTGGGTGTACTGCGCCGAGCTCGCGCACGTCTGAAAACAACGGAAACGGGTCGTCGAGGTCGAACAGTCCCCACGAGCCGAGTGCCTCGGAAATAGCCACGGTCACCTCTCAGCGGGCAGCATAAGCCCACCGAACGGGCGTTGGCACACCTCCAACAGCGTTCCGGCCTGCACCAATGCAGCCGAACCGCTCTTGGAGGTGGCGGGATTCGAACCGTGTGAATGCGCTCGTCAGAATCCCTGTTCAACGGCACCTTTTCGACTCTAACTGCAGCAACGGTGGGACGTGGTGGTACTCACTGGCACCCGTTGGTACGCGCTGGCACACGTTGTTATCGCGTCCGCTGTGTCGGATCTGTGTCCAGTACCAGCAAGAACGACAA
>DATAYX010000186.1:0-3532 GCA_036272355.1 Acidimicrobiales bacterium | reverse complement strand
GAGAATGGCGTGGTGGACCTTGGCCACCAGCGCGGTCCGCTCCCCCGCCAGCCCCTCGACGACGTGCATCTCCCACAGCGGCCGGTCGGGGTCGAGCTGGCGGCTCATCACCGACGCCACGAACGCGTCGAGCTCCGCCTTCCCCCCCGGTGAGGGCAGGCTCGCGCGGCTGAGGTGGTCGTCGAGCTCGAAGTCGGGGTCCTCCACCCAGACCGGATGGTGCAGGCCGAAGGGCACCCGCACCGCCCGCTGGCGCATCGGCGCCACCAGGTGGAGGCGCTGTTCGATCACCCGGCGGATCTGCGCGTAGCGGGTCGACGGCGAGAAGAGGGAGGCCCGTCCCTCGGGCGGGTCGAGCACCAGGGCCACGCCGACATGCATCGGGGTGGTCGGCGTCTCGAGCGACAGGAATGCCGCATCCATCCCGACCAGGGAGCGCATCACCGCATTCTTAGCCATCGGGGCGGACTCCGTCACCTGGACGCGTGGGGCGCACCGTCCAGAGCGGATCAGACCCCCGTGTGCCCGAAGCCGCCGGCGCCCCGGTCGGACGTGCCCAACTCGGCGGCGGTCACGAGCTCGAAGGTCACGTGGTCGGCCGCCAAGATGACGAGCTGCGCGATCCTGTCCCCCCGGCTGACCTCGTAGTCGCGCGCGGGGTCGAGGTTGACGAGCACGACTTGGAGCTCACCCCGGTAGCCCGAGTCGACCAGCCCCGGCGTGTTCAGGCAGGTGATGCCGTGGCGCGCCGCCAGCCCGCTGCGCGGCAGGACGAACCCGGCGTACCCGGCAGGGATCGCCACCGCCACCCCCGTGGGAACGACCGCCCGGCCGCCGGCAGCGGACAGTACGACATCGGACCGGGCCAGCAGATCGGCACCCGCGTCACCCTCGCGCGCGAAACGGGGGACGGGCAGATCCGGGTCGAGCTGGTGCAGGGGGACGCGCAGCATCGCCGGACCTTACAAGGAGCCGCGTTGGCCGCTGCTCGCTCGTCGGAGCACGACACGTCCTCCCGCCGGCGGCCGTGAGTCCGCAGCCTGGCACTAGCATGCCCGCGGCATGCTGGCCTGGATCGATCTGGAGATGACAGGGCTCGATCCGGCGCGCCACACCATCGTCGAGATCGCCGCCCTCGTGACCGACGACGACCTCACCATCATCGAGGAGGGCCCCGACCTGGTGGTCCACGCCACACCCGAGGAACTGGCCCTGATGGACGACGTCGTGCGCAACATGCACACCTCGTCGGGCCTCCTCGCCGACATCGAGTCCTCCACTCTCACCCTCGCCCAAGCCGGCGAGCGGACGCTCGCCTTCCTGCAGAAGCACATCCGCCAGCCCCGCACCGTCCCGCTGGCCGGCAACTCCATCGGGACCGACCGCCGTTTCCTGGCCACGCTGCTGCCCGACATCGAGGACTACCTGCATTACCGCTCGGTCGACGTGTCGACGATCAAGGAGCTGTGCCGGCGCTGGCGCCCCGAGGTCTACAAAGCGGCGCCATCCAAGAAGGGCGGCCACCGCGCCCTGCAGGACATCCGCGAGAGCGTCGGGGAGCTCGTGTACTACCGCAGCGCGATCTTCAACCACACGGCCGAGGGGGCGGACACGACGCGAACCGCGGGAACCGAGGAGGCAAGCACGTGACCACGACCGGGAAGGACACCCCGAAGATGTCCATCGAAGAGGCCAACGCCCAGCTGACGGCGCCCGGCCAGATCTTCGAGATGGAGGTCATCGACATCCGCGGCGTCCCGACCCGGATCTGGAAGAACGCGCCGCCGACGCTGCGCAGCGTGTTCGACATGTCGGCCGCGCACGGCGACGCCACGTTCGTCGTGTACGAGGACGAGCGCACCACCTTCGCCGAGCACTACCGCATCGCGTCGACGCTCGCGCACCGCCTGCGGGACACCTTCGGCGTCGAGCCCGGCGACCGGGTCGCCATCGTGATGCGGAACATCCCCGAATGGATCGCGGCGTTCTGGGGTGCGGCCCTCGCGGGCGCCATCGTCGTGCCGCTCAACGCGTGGTGGAGCGGCGAGGAGCTGCGCTACGGCCTCGAGGACTCGGGCTCCAAGGTCGCCTTCGTCGACACCGAGCGCGTCGAGCGCATCCGTTCCTTCCTCGGCGGCCTCGAGACCCTCAAGACGATCATCGTCGCCGACGAGCACCGCAGCGAGCGCAAGGCGCCGCTGGCCGTCTACGAGCCGCCCGGCGGCACGCCGCCCATCCCCGAGTGGCCCTACCCGCTCGCCCTCGGCACGGTCGCCGAGGACGCCACACCTCCCGACGTCACGATCGACCCCGAGGACGACGCCACGATTTTCTACACGTCGGGCACCACGGGGCGTCCGAAGGGAGCCGTGGGCACGCACCGCAACATGGTCACGAACCTTATGAGCCTGTTCTTCCTCAACACGCGCGGCTCGATGCGTTTCGGCACTTCGCTCCTCGACGAGTCCACCGAACCGCAAGACCGTGTCCAGCCCGCCATGCTGCTGTCGGTGCCGCTCTTCCACGCCACAGGCTGCCACTCGATCATGGTCACCAACACGGCCGCCGGCGGCAAGATCGTCATCATGCATCACTGGGACCCCGACCGCGCCCTCGAGCTGATCGAGCGCGAGAAGATCGGCACCTTCGGTGGCGTGCCTGCCATGGTGATGCAGGTGCTCGACTCGCCGAACTTCTCGAAGTACGACACCTCCTCCGTCCGCGGCGTCTCCTACGGCGGCGCGCCCGCCCCGCCCGACCTGGTGCGCCGCATCCGCGAGGCGTGGCCGGTCGGGCAGCCCTCGAACGGGTACGGGCTCACCGAGACGTCGTCGGTCACCTCCATGAACGCCGGGGGCGACTACGTAGCCAGGCCTGAGAGCGTCGGGCCCCCGGTGCCCGTGTGCGACGTGGCGATCGTCCCCGAGGACTACGAGAAGGACGAGCCCGACGACACCATCCCTCGCGGTCCCGACGTGCGCGGCGAGCTGTGGATCAAGGGCCCCAACATCGTGCGGGGCTACTGGCACCGACCCGAGGAGACGGCCAAGACGTTCTCGAAGGGCTGGCTCCACAGTGGCGACGTGGCCCAACTCGATGACGACAACTTCATCTACATCGTCGACCGCGCCAAGGACATGATCATCCGCGGCGGCGAGAACGTGTACTCGGTGCAGGTCGAGGCCGCGTTGTTCGAGCACCCCGCCGTCGCCGACGTGGCCGTCATCGGCGTCCCCCACGAGACGCTCGGCGAGGAGGTCGGTGCCGTCGTGGTGCTCCGCCCGGGGTCGAAGGTGACGGCCGAAGAGCTGGGCCTGCATGTCAAGGCGCGCCCGGCCGGCTTCATGGTGCCGACCCATGTCTTCTTCCGTTCCGAGCCGCTGCCCCGCAATCCGCAAGGCAAGGTCCTCAAGCGCGAGCTGCGCGACGAGGTCGTCGCCTCCGCCTAGAGCCTGTCGCCGGAACGCTCAGCCCCCGGCCGGGTCGCGGCCGGTCAATCCCAGGAGCCGGTCGAGCAACGGTGCATCGCTGC
>DATAYX010000185.1:0-4440 GCA_036272355.1 Acidimicrobiales bacterium | reverse complement strand
AGTTGGCTGCCGGTCCGACGTGACTGGCGGCTGAACGAGCGGCACTACGGCGACCTGCAGGGCAAGAACAAGGCCGAGATCAAGCAGCAGTTCGGCGAGGACCAGTTCATGCTGTGGCGCCGCAGCTACGACACCCCGCCGCCCTCGCTGTCAGCCGACAACCCGTACGACGTCAGCAGCGACCCCCGCTACCGGGACCTCGATCCGGCCGACATCCCCCGCACCGAGTGCCTCAAGGACGTCGTCGCGCGCACCGTCCCCTACTGGGAGTCGGCCATCGTGCCCGATCTGCGTGCGGCCGCGTCACAAGGAGGTGCGGTGCTCATCGCTGCTCACGGCAACTCCATTCGCGCCCTGCGCAAGCACCTCGAGCAGATCGCGGACGACGCCATCACCGAGCTCGAGGTGCCGACCGGCATTCCCTACCGCATGCAGCTGGGCGACGATCTGAAGGTGCGCGCCGCCGAGTATCTCGGCGACCCCGCTGCGGCCGCCGCGGCGGCTGCTGCGGTCGCCCGTCAGGGCGACGCTTCCACCTGAGCCGAACCTGTCCTTAGGCGGCGGAAGGCCGGGGCGCCTCGCCGCACCCCGGCCACTCCGACCGCAGACAGAGCCGGCGTCTTACAACGCGTCGGCTCCGCGTTCTCCGGTTCGCACGCGCACCACGGTGTCTACCGGGACGACCCAGACCTTGCCGTCACCGATCTTGCCGGTGGCGGCCGTGCCGACGATGGCGTCGACCACGTCGTCGACCTGGCTGTCGTCGACGAGCACCTCGAGGCGGATCTTGGGCACGAAGTCCACTTCGTACTCCGCCCCCCTGTACACCTCGGTGTGCCCACGCTGGCGCCCGAAGCCCTGGGCTTCGGTGAGCGTCATGCCCTGCACACCCTTGCCCTTGAGGACCTCCTTGACATCGTCGAGCTTGAACGGCTTGAGCACTGCCACGATCAGCTTCATTGTCGATCTCCTTTCGTCCTGAGTGTCCGGGCCTAGGAATCGCCGCCGGAGGACGACGCCGATTCGGGATCCGGTGCCCGTCCTTCGCTGCCGATACCGGCCATGGCGAATGCACCGTCCGTGCGGGTGGCGAGCGTCTCCTCGGGGAAGGCCTCCTCGCCGTGGATGGCGAGGTCGCCGACCTCGAGTATGTCCTCCTTGTAGCGAGCGCCACGGAGCACGAGCTTGATCAGCCACATGAGTATGAAGGTAATCAGGGCGGACCAGATGATGACGAAGATGGCCGCCCGGAACTGCTCCCAGAGCTGGTGCGCAGACCCGGTTGCAATGAGACCGTTCACGCCGAACGGCACACAGGAGCCGTGGGCCGTCAGGTAGGTCAGCTGCGACGTCGAGATCACCTGACCGCTGGCGTTGAGGTGGCCGCAGCCGTACTCGATCATGTTGGGGTCGCCGAAGATACCGAGCAGCAGTCCCCCCAGGAACCCGGCGATTCCGTGGGTGTAGACCACACCCAGCGCGTCGTCCACCTTGGAGAACGGCGGGACCTTGGACAGGTAGTTCCACGCCACCCACACGACCGCACAGCAGATCCCCCCGACCGCGATGGCGCCCCAGCCGTTGACCCAGCCCGCGCAGGGCGTGATGCCGACGAGGCCACAGATCATGCCGTTGACGCCTCCCAGGAACGTCGGTTTGCGTTCCTTGGTGAACCAGGCGTCCATCACCATCCAGACGATGACGCCCGTGGCCGTCGCGAGGTTCGTGTTGATGACGGCCGAGGCAGCGCTGGCGCCCGCGTAGTAGGGGTCGCCGCCGTTGAACCCGTTCCAACCCAACCAGAGGATGCCGGCGCCGACCGCCGCCATTACCAGGTTGTTGGGCAAGGCGTGCCGCCTATCTCGGAGCAAGCGGGGCCCGAGGACCCAGGCCGCCACGAACCCCGAGACGCCGGCGGACATGTGGATCACGTAACCACCGGAGAAGTCCAGCGCTCCTTGTTGGGCGAAGTAGCCACCGCCCCACAGCAGGAACGCATCGATGGAGTAGACGAACGTCGACCAGAGCGGCACCAGCAGGCACCACGCCAGGAACTTGATGCGCCCCAACACGCTGCCGAGGAACAGCAGCGGCGTGATCGCTGCGAAGACGAACTGGAAGTAGGCGAGGCTCGCCGTCGGGAAGTGGAAGGGGATGATCGTGTTGGCCGCCGACACCGCCTGGGTCTGTTCACCAGCGCTGTTGAGGATCTGGCCAGGCTTGCCGACGAAGTTCTCGAAGAAGTGTTGCCAGGTCCCCGTCGTGCCGGTTGCTTGCTCCCAGACGCCGTTGTGGACACCACCTCCTAGCGACGTCGACCCGAAGCCCATCTTGTAGCCCCACAGGACCCACACGATGAGCACCAGGGAAAACCCGGCGAAAATCATCGAGAGGACGTTGACCGCCCACTTCTTCGGGACGATCGACGCATACAAGACGGCCAGGCCGGGGATGCTCATCAATCCGACGAACGTGGCGGCTGTCATCTGCCACGTGTTGTCCGCGGGATTGAGCCAACTGGGATACGGAACGTACGTCGTCGCTCCTATCAGATGGATCACCAAGTTCTCCTCACTGTCATGCGTCCCTGCACTTCTTGCCTCCGACGGGGCCTTGAAATACGCAGGTACGACAAGCCACTTCAGACGGTCTGTTCTCCGCCGCTGAAAGGATGCAGTCACGGAGTTTCCGTATCGTCACTGCTGTGTTACCAGTGCGTTAATCCAGTACCTGTGGACAACGAGCGCTTGATCAGGACCTAAGGCCGAGAAGTGGAGCGGAGAGTTGACAGTACGATCGGGCGATCGCGACGACCTCTGAAGAACCCGAAGTGAGTACAGGCGAAGCGGCGGCTCGCAAGGCAGACGAATCCATCTCCACCCTGCGCGGCGCCAGTGCCTCGGTCGACGCCCGACACGCGGCCCAAGTCGTCGTGGGTTTGATCCTGGCGACGCTCGCCGTGCTCGGGATCGTCTTCATCGTGGTGGGCGTCAACAAGAACAACCAGATCAACGAGCTCAAGGATCATGGTGTCCCGGTCACCTTCGTGGTCTCGAAGTGCCTCGGGCTGCTCGGGGGCAGTGGCAGCAATCCTGCCGGCTACTCCTGCCAGGGCAGTTACACGATCGACGGTCGTCGCCACTTCGAGAACCTGCCCGGGTCCTCGCTCCATGCACCGGGCTCCCGGGTGCGAGCGATCTCCGTCCGGTCCGACCCGAACCTGTTGTCCACCCCCGCCATCGTGCGATCGGATCGCGCCTCGGCGAGCGTGTTCATCCTTCCGGCAGTGCTCCTAGGTGTGGGCGCGCTCCTCGGGCTCGCCGTACTGCTGCGGCGCCGACGAGCCCGCTCGAGCGAGGTGGCTGCGAAGCCTACGTAGGCGGCGTGTAGCGCTTGTTCGAGCGCGGCCGGGCACCGTTCGATCGGGCCCGTGGTGTACCGACCTCGGTCTTCTTCAACTCTTGCTGGAACCGATAGGCGCGCACGAGGTACCACGCACCCACCAGCAGGAAAGGAACGCCGAATCCCCAATAGTGGAGGTTGAACACGGCAAGCCCGTACAACGCGAGCGTGATACCGAGAAAGAGCCTCTTGCGCCACCAGGCGGTTGCCAGGATCAACACCGAGAGCCCAAGGAGCACGTAGGTGAGTTCGTCGTAGACGGCCACGCTCTGATGGTGCGTTCGTGCCGAGTCGATCGATGCCGAGCTGATGATGAGACCCACCAAAGCCGCGACCGGGGCCGCGACCAGACCAATCGCGCGCTCCTTGTCGTTCGCACGGTTGATGTCGCCCTGGATCTCGTCGACGGATCGATCGTCGACGGGTCCGTCGTCGTCCGACTCGGCGTCCGGCTTCACCATGGCTTACTTCAGGCGCTCCCATCGCGTCATGGACGCGCCCTCATCGCCGCTGTCCCAATTGGCGGGCATCAAAAAAGGCTACTGCCGCCCTGAGAACGGCCTGCTTCCGGCAGATTACGGCGGTGTGAATTCGACCCGGAACCTGGTCCGGGCTCCGTCACTAGGGTGCTCGGAGGGCATGGGGCCCGGCTGATCCGAGGGAGCGTGCCGATGAAGCTCGTGGTGGCAGTGGTCAAGCCGTTCAAGCTGGACGACGTCAAGAACGTCCTGAAGAACATGGGCATCGAGGGCATGACCCTCACCGAGGCCCAGGGCTTTGGCCGCCAGCGGGGCCACACCGAGAACTACCGCGGCGCCGAGTACCAGGTCGACTTCGTGCCCAAGGTGCGACTCGAGGTCCTCGTCGAGGACGAACAGGCCGAGGCTGTGGTGGACGGGATCGTGGCGGCGGCGGCCACCGGCAAGATCGGCGACGGCAAGGTCTGGGTCGTGCCGGCCGAGACTGTGGTCCGCGTGCGCACGGGCGAACGCGGCGCCGACGCCATCTGAGCCCGGCGGTACGGGGCGACCCTGCCGA
>DATAYX010000184.1:0-2065 GCA_036272355.1 Acidimicrobiales bacterium | reverse complement strand
CGGCTCGGGCAAGGAGCGCGCCGAGCACCGCTACGTCGTCGACGACATCGCCGGCATGCTGGCGCCGTTCTGCGAGGAGCTCACGGTGCCCGAGACACCTTCGCTGGTCACGTTCCGCTCGGTGGCGCACCTCGGCACCCGTATCGCCGGCCGGCTCGAGGCACCGTGGCCGACGGTCCTCCGGCTCCTCGATCGGCTCCATCCCACGCCCGCTGTCGGCGGGACCCCGAGAGACGACGCGCTCGCTGCCATCGAGGCCGGCGAGCCGAACGACCGCGGCTACTGGGCGGGACCAGTCGGCTGGGCCGACGCCCGGGGCGACGGTGAGTGGGTGATCGGCATCCGCAGCGCGCTGCTCCAGGCCGACGACGCCACGCCCGGCCGCACCGGCACCGTGCTCGGGCTGCGAGCCGGCTCGGGCATCGTCGCCGACTCCGACCCCGCCTCGGAAGCCGCGGAGACCAACGTCAAGTTGGCCACCGTGCTCGACACCGTGATCCCCGGCGCCTCAGTGGAGCTGGGGTGAGCGCGCCGGAGGCGTCGGCGGCGCGGGCGCGGGCGTCGGCGCCGGTGCGGAAGGCGTCGAGGGCGGCGCCGTGGCAGCCGCGACATTGCTCGTCGCCAGCGGGACCTTGACCCGCAGCGTGGCGCCCGTCTGCGCGCGGCGACCAGTGTCGAGGACCTCGGCCGACCCGCCGAGGGCCTCCGCGATCGCCCGCACGATCGCCAGTCCCAACCCGGTTCCGCCACCAGAGCGCGACGGATCGGACTGGTAGAAGCGGTCGAAGACACGGTCGGACTCCCCGGGTGGGATCCCCGGGCCGTCGTCCGCCACCTCCACGAATCCCATCCGGCCGCTCGCGCCGGTGGAGACCCGCACCGTCGTCCCCGCCGGCGTGTGGGCCAGCGCGTTGCGGACGAGGTTGTGCGCGACCTGGGCCAGGCGCTCGCCGTCGCCCATCACGAAGACGGGGGGCCCGGGCACGAGCACGAGCGAGTGGTCGTGCGGCACCGCATTGGAGTCCCCGACGGCGTCGGTGCTGATCCGGTGGAGGTCCACCGGTTCGTGGCGCAACGGCCGGCCCCGGTCCAGCTCGGCCAGCAGCAAGAGGTCCTCGACCAGGCCGCCCATCCGGGTCGCCTCTTCCTCGATCCGCTTCAGCGCCTTGTTCCGCCCCTCTTCGTCGGCGAACCCGCCCCGGCTCAGCAGCTCCGCATACCCCCGGATCGACGTGAGTGGCGTACGCAACTCGTGCGAGGCGTCGGCCACGAACTGGCGCAGCCGCTCCTCCGAGGCGGACTTCTCCGCGAACGCGCCCTCGATCTGCACCAGCATCTCGTTCAGCGCAGAGCCCAACTGGCCCACCTCGGTGCCGGCGCGCCCCTCGGGCACGCGCCGGGTCAGGTCGCCCGAGGCGATCGCATCGGCCGTCCCGGCCATGTGGCGCAGGGGCCGCAGCCCGCGCCGCACCACGAGCATGACCAAGAGGCCCATGGCCACGAGGATCGCCAAGGACGCGATGACCTCGACGTTGCGCAGCGAATTCAGCGTGTCGTTCGTCGGGTTCAGCGACAACGACGTGATGAGCGTCCCCTGCGGCACGGTGACCGCGATCGTGCGGTACTGGCCGTCCGCATCGCCTGTCGCCTTCAGCACCACCGCGTTCGCGTCCGGATGGAACGTTCCCGCGTAACGCCCCGCGTGCACGCTGTTCTGCGGCCGGTCGATGTCGGGCACCTGCTGCACCGGGATGCTGCGGGTGAGCTCGGGGGCCGGGTCGGGATGGGTCGCCGACCCCGAGGGCCGCCGCACTACGACCTGGCCCTGAGGGTTCAACACGATGACGTACACGTCCGTCGAGACCCGCCGCGACAACGCCTGTCCGCTCACGCGCAGCCCGTGCACCGAGGCGAACTCCAGGTAGTTGAACGCGAGGCCCTCGTTCTGGGCGAGCGTCGAGTCGGCCCGCCCGAAGAGGAACGAACGGACCGAGGCGTACGTGACGACGTCGGCGACCAGCAGCCCGATCACCAGCAGCAGCGCCACGACGGCGACGAGCCGCTT
>DATAYX010000183.1:0-5675 GCA_036272355.1 Acidimicrobiales bacterium | reverse complement strand
GTGCCGGGGTTGTTCGCGGCGGGCGAGGTGGCCGGCGGCATGCACGGGTCGAACCGGCTCGGTGGCAACTCGCTGTCCGACCTCATCGTGTTCGGAAGGCGAGCCGGGATCGGCGCGTCGGACTTCGCCGAGGGCCGCAGCGGTGCGGTGTCATTGGATGCGACGGCGGTGACCACGGTGATCGACGAGGCGTTCGCGCCGTTCGGGCGCGAGGACGGCTTCAACCCCTACGACGTCCACCACGAGCTGCAGGAGACGATGCAGGCGCTGGTCGGCATCATCCGCAACGGGCCCGAGCTCGAAGAGGCGCTGACCAAGCTCGAGGACCTGCGCCAGCAGACGGCCAAGGTGCAGGTGAAGGGCGGCCGGGCCTACAACCCAGGCTGGAACCTCGCCACGGACCTCCCATCGATGATCACGACGTCGATCGCGGTGGCGCAGGGTGCGCTGAACCGGAAGGAGTCGCGCGGCGGGCACACCCGTGAGGACTTCCCGGGCCCGGACCCCGCGATGGGCAAGGTCAACTTCGTGCAGCACCAGACGGGCGAGCGCGGCTACCTGGCCCCGATCTCGATCGGGCCCGAGCCGCTGCCCCAGATGCCCGACGAACTGCGCAAGCTCTTCGAGGAAGGGAGCTGAGCGATGGCTGACATGGCTGAGACGACTGCTGCGGCGGATCCTTCTGCGGCTGGCGGCACGACGTCGGCGGGGCCCGGTTCGGGGGCCAGCACGGCCGACGGGGCCGCCACCCAGAGCGCCGAGAAGGTGACGATGCGGGTGTGGCGCGGCGACGAGGGCGGCGGCGAGTTCACCGACTACGTGATGCCCGCCGTCGAGGGCGAGGTGGTGCTGGACGTCATCCACCGGATCCAGGCCGACCCGGCGCCGGACCTCGCGTGCCGCTGGAACTGCAAGGCCGGCAAGTGCGGGTCGTGCTCGGCGGAGATCAACGGGCTGCCGCGGCTCATGTGCATGACGCGCATGGACACGCTGCCCGAGGGCGAGCCGGTGACGGTGGCGCCGATGAAGACGTTCCCCATCATCCGGGACCTGGTGACCGACGTCTCGTTCAACTACGAGATGGCCAAGAAGGTGCCGGCGTTCAAGCCGGGTCCCGAGCCCGAGGGCGGCTACCGGATGCAGCAGATCGACGTCGAGCGTGGCCAGGAGTTCCGCAAGTGCATCGAGTGCTTCATGTGCCAGGACGTGTGTCACGTCATCCGTGACCACGAGGAGAACAAGCCCAAGTACGCCGGTCCCCGCTTCTTCATCCGCTTCGCCGAGCTGGAGATGCATCCCTTGGACGTCAACGACCGTCGTGAGCTGTCGCACGACATGGGCCTCGGGATGTGCAACATCACCAAGTGCTGCACCGAGGTGTGCCCCGAGCACATCCACATCACCGACAACGGGATCATCCCGATGAAGGAGCGCGTGGTCGACGCCCGCTACGACCCGGTGGCGTGGCTGGGGCGAAAGATCCTGGGGCGTTCGAAGAAGTCCCCGGAGGAAGCGGGCATGACGTCAGAGGACTGAGACCCGCTCTCGGTCGTCGGCGGCGCTGATACGCGCTCCCGGCTGTTGCTGTTACCTTCCTTCGCCTGTGGCGCGTTATCTCTCGGTCGAGTGGATCCAAGCCTTCGATGCCGCGCTGGGCGCGCTCGACCTCTCGGAGGCCGTCGCGGCAGCGGCCTCGGGCTCGTTGGCGGCGGCCGACGGCGCCTTCAGCATCGCTCAGCTCGTGAGCGGGGTCCCCGCGGACGTGACCGAGGGGTCGCCGGCGGGCGAGGTGCGGGTCGTGCTCTCGGTGGCAGACGGCCATGCTCATCTCGCCCTCGACACCGAGGGGATCGGGGCCCCAGTGGCGGCGGAGGCGACCGCCACGATCGCGTTGGGGTACGCCGACGCGCTGGCGCTCGCCCTCGGCCGGCTCGATCCGGCCGATGCGCTGGCGGCGGGGCGGGTGCGGGTCCGAGGTGACCTGGCGGCCCTCGTCGCGGGGCAGCAAGTTCTGGCGGCGGCGGCCGGCCTCCTGGGATCGGCGCTCGACGACCTGACCGATCCCATCGACTCGTCGGCGCCGTCTGCATCGGAAGCCTGAGCGGCTGCGCGGGTGGCGATGCCCCGCTTCTCTCCCGACGCCCGGCCGCCCTCGTTCGGCGGCCGCTACGTCGGCAAGGTCGTCGTCGTCACAGGTGCCTCAGCCGGGCTCGGCGCACAGCTCTGCCGCGACCTGGCGAAGGCGGGCGCGACTGTCATCGGCCTGGCGCGCAACACCGCACGGCTCGATGCGCTGGCGTTCGAGCTCGGGCCGCACTCGCCCTCGTCGGAGATGATCACGTGCGACGTGAGCGACACCGAGAACCTGGGCAAGGTGTTGGACCACGTCGCCGAGACGCACGGCGCGATCGACATCCTGATCAACAACGCCGCACAGGACCCCGGCATCCGCCTCGTCGACATCGGCGAAGACGACTTCCGGCAGACATTCGACGTCAACTTCTTCGCTCCGGTGGCGGCGACGTTGGCCGTGACGCCTTCGATGGTGGCGCGGGGTTCAGGCATCGTGATCAATGTGTCCTCCGACGGCGGCCGCCTCCCGTCACCGGGCCCAGGGGCCTACCCGTCCTCCAAGGCGGCGCTCTCGGCCTTCACCGAGTCGACCTCCTTCCGGCTCGGGCCCAAAGGGGTCCGGATGCACGTGGTGTACCCGGCTTTCATGGCGACCGAGCTGGGCCTCGGGGCACTCGGGCGGGGCCTGCGGAAGCCACCGCGCCTGACCCGTCGTAGCGTGGCGTCGGTATCGCGCCGGATCCTGGCGCGGGCCGGTGGCCCTTCGCTGGAGATCAGCGTGTCGGGCCTGATCGACGCAGCCATGGTGTTCCGCTCGTTGATGCCTCGTACCTATCTTCGCTTGCGGCGCTTCTGGTAACCCCAAGGTGACCAGTTCTCGGTACGGCCAGGGGTCTCGAAGGCCGTGGGCGCGCCCCGGCCGGTGATCGCTCACGGCGCGCCACGGATACTGCGGTTGAGTGTCAAAAGGCGCCCAATCCCGAGTCACTCCTGAGCGAACAAAGCGTGACGGAAGTATCGTCTTGGCACCGGCTCGCGAAGGTCGGGCCGTGGTAGGAGGGACGACGTGCATCAGCCGATCGACGACCACTTCCTCTCGAGGTACCGGGCCCTGCTGGACGCTGAAGACCTGGCGTTCGACGAGCTCGAGCACGCGTGCGAAGAAGGTGACCGCATGCAGTTCGACAAGGACATGGTCGATTGGCAGAACGCTCTCGAGCACAAGATCGCGTTCCTCACGAATGCGGGGATCCAGCTGAAGTTGCCCGTTCTCGGGTAACCCTCGGCGTACCGGCTCGGGCTCTCCGCCCGAGCTTTTTTGACTGTGCGTGTGGTCCTTGTGTGTCGCCGCGTGCCGGCTCAGCTGAGCCCGAGCCCCCGGGCGACGTCGTGCATCGTCGCCTCGAAGAAGGCTTCGGGGTCGAGGATCGTGTTGCGCCAGTGCCCGAACACCTCCAGGCTGATGATGCCCACGAGAGTCGCCCAGGCCTGCACGAACCGGGCCACCATCTGCACGGGCATATCGAGCTCGAGTCCTTCGGCAACGGGGGCGACCGCCTGGCGCAGCTCGTCCCTGGGGGCCCCGCTCGGCGCGTCGGGATGGAGGCGACCGGCCGCTTTGGCTTCGACGACGGGGCGGCCCAACGCGGCGGCGACCCGCGCGTAGGGCTCGACCGTGTCCGCGGGCGCCTCGTAGCCGGGTACCGGCGTGCCGAAGATGAGGCCCCATTCGTGCGGTCGCTGGAGCGCCCATTGGCGGATGGCGCGCGGCGTCTCGATCCACCGTTCGCTGTCTGTCTCGTGGGCCTGCGGCGCCCGCTCCGCTGCCAGCTCGGCCTCGGCTGCCAACGACTCGTACGCGGCCATGATCAACGCGCTGAGCAGCGCGTCGCGCCCATCGAAGTAGCGGTACAGGGCGGACGGCGCCAACTCGAGCTCCCGGGCCACGGAGCGGAGCGAGAGGGCGGCGGCGCCCTCGCGGGCAAGGTGCTCACGCGCCACGCCCAGGATCTCGGCGGTCATTTCCTCCCGCACCCGCTCTCGGGCCGTCCGGGCCGTCCGTGGGGTCGCCATTGCTGCCAGTTTGAACGTTGCAGTACGAGAACACAAGTACTTGACATGAACAGTGTTCTTGTTTAGGATCGTTGTTCATGACGACCCTGACCTCAACCCCGCAGGAGGCTCCGATGGAGACCAACCCGACCCCCACCACCCCGCACTACCAGCGACCGGACTGGTTCACCCGCAACGTGTTCAACCGGCTGGTCAAGGGGTTCACCCGCCTCGGGATCAGTGTCCGGGGCTCCCGTGTGCTCGAGCACCGGGGCCGCACCTCGGGCCGGCTGCACCACACCCCGGTCAACCTGCTCACCTACGAGGGCCAGCGGTATCTCGTTGCGCCCCGAGGGGACACCCAGTGGGTTCGCAACGTGCGCAGCGCGGACGGGCACCTGGTGCTCATCCTCGGCCGCCACCGCGAGCACTGCACGGCAACGGAGATCCCGGTCGAGAGCAGCGTCCCCATCCTGCGCTCCTACCTGGAGAAGTGGGCATTCGAGACCGGCATGTTCTTCGGGGGCATCACCGCGGATGCGAACGACGCCGACTGGGCGGTCGAGGCCCCCCGTCACCCTGTCTTCGCCCTGACGAGCTGAGCGCCGTGCGGGCCGGCGCGGCAACATGGCGGCATGGCGCCCCCCTCGAAGGAGGTCGAACTCGGCCACGCGAATCTCATCGCGTTCAACCGTGCCCAGGCCGGTTGGAGCACCAAGGGCGCCGTCGAGGAGATCGACGGGTGTGTGCTGTGCGCCGGTGGGTCGTGGCTGCCCGTCGTGGCGAACTCTGCGTTTCGGAGCGGGCCGTCAGTCGACGGTTCGGATCTGATCACACGCGCTGAGTCGTTCTTCGGAGGCTTTGCCCGCGGGTTCTCCGTCAAGGTGCGCGACACGGGTGAAGACGACGACCTGCGTGACGCCTGCACGGCGGCCGGTCTGGAGCCGTTCGGTTCGCCGGTACCGCAGATGATCGTGGTGGCCCCGCTCCCCGACCACAAGGGCGTCGACGGCGTGGTGATCGAGCGCGTCGACAACGGGGCGGGCGTTGCGGACTTCGTGGCCGTGAACGCCGAGGCCTATGCGACCTACGGCATGCCGGCCGAGGTGCTGCCGGAACTGTTCGACCGGGGCTCGGCGTTGGCCGACGACCCGGCGGCCCACGTCGCGGTGGCTCGGCGCGACGGCGCCCCGATGGCCACCGCGATGACGTTCGAGAGTGACGGCGTTGCCAGCGTGCAATGGGTGGGGACCGTGCCCTCTGCCCGCGGCAGCGGCCTGGGCGCCCTTGTCACCACGGTGGTTACCAACTCGGCGTTCGAGCGCGGTGCGACATCGGTCACGTTGCAGGCCTCACCGATGGGCGAGCCCATCTACCGCGCGCTCGGGTACGAGACGATCTATCGCTACTCCGAGTGCGTCCGCTGGCCCAAACCCCCGGGCCGCTCTTGACCCCGGTGTGTCACTCGGTCGTCGTCGTCAGTCCGTCAAGATCCCGCGGACATAGGCGGCCTGACCGGCGTGCTGCATGCAGTCGTCGGCGATGCTGAC
>DATAYX010000182.1:0-2493 GCA_036272355.1 Acidimicrobiales bacterium | reverse complement strand
GCTCCGGCACCCCACCACTGCCCCTCGTAGTTCTCGGCGAACGCCTCGAGTGCGGCGTCGACCCCCGCCCGGTCTCCCGTGGCCAAGAGGTCGAGGAGGAGTCCGCGCATGACGGCGAGCCCGAGCCGGCTGTGGGTCCGCACCATGTCGGCCGGCACGCCGGTATTCGCCGCCAGGGTGACGTTCGCCTCGAGCCAGTGCTCGATGTCGTCCCGGAGCAGGGGCAGCGTGGCGCGGTCGCCCTGCAGGGCCCGGCCGTAGAGGGCGAAGAACAGGCGCTCGAAGCCGGCCAGCTCGGGGTCGATGAGGTACGACCACATCCGCCGGATCACGACGTCGCTCCGGAGGTCGGCGATCTCCGCGACCCGGTTCAGCCGCCTCTGCGTGCGCGCCTCGACCTCGCGCACCACGTCGAGCAGCAGGCCGTCCTTGGAGCCGAAGTGGTACAGCAGCATGCGGTGGCTCGACCCGACCGCCTCGGCGATACGCCGCAGGCTCTGGTCGGCCAGACCGTCCGTCGTGAAGTGGTCGATCACCGCGTCGAGCAACCGCGCCTTGGGCGACCGTTCCAGACCGGCTTCCGTCGTCACCCCGGTCCCGACCGCCTTTGCCCCCTGCATGTACCAAATGGTACATTACGCGATGACCCCAGGAGAGAGAGGTGAGCGGTCATGGCACTGCAGGTGATCGACAAGACGGCCACGACGACGGCTGATCCGGGCTCGGTCTACGAGCTCCTGGCCGACGGGTCGACCTGGCCCGCGTGGTCACCGATCGATTCGTTCGACCTCCTGGCCCCGGGTGACGGCAGCCCCGAGGGCCTCGGCGCCATCCGTCTGTTCACCACCGGGCGCCACAAGAGCCGCGAGCGGGTGGTCGAGCGGCGACCAGGCGCGTCGTTCGCCTATGTCCTGGAAGCGGGGCTCGCGCTGCGCGACTACAAGGCCGTCGTCACCCTCGTGCCGAACGCGGATGGCGGCACGACGATCAACTGGCACTCGACGTTCAGCGCCAAGGTCCCCGGCGCGGGTGGGCAGTACCGGCGCCAGCTGGGGGCGTTCATCGAGCAATGCCTGCAGGGCCTCGCTGCCGCCGCCGACGAGCAGGCCCGCGCGGCCTGACGGCTAGGCCGGCCCGCCGTTCGCGGCGTTGGCGGAGCTCTCCGCATCGGTCTGCTCGGCGCCCTCGAGGCGCACGTAGACCAGGCGGAGCTGGGAGAGGGATTCGAGCAGGGCGGATTCGGCCTCGCCCAGCCTGCCCTTCAGCCCTTCGAGGATGTAGCCCAGCGCATCGATCGCCAGCCGTCCCTGGAACAGCATCGGAGGGGTTTGCGAGAGGTAGATCGCAGCCAGCTCGAAGAGGCCGTAGCAGTGGTTGGCGATCACCACCTCGGCGGGGGTGTCCGCCAGCTGGGCCCGCATGGCGTCGACGGCCGCCTGTGCCTCCTCCGGTGACGGTTCGGTGCCGCCGGTGTCGCCTGGCTGTGGCGCCGGACGGCCCGGGCCCGCGGCCTCCTCTTTCTCGGGGAAATGTTCGCCGGACGGTGTCCACAGGCTGCTCATGCTGGTACTGTATGTGCCCTTGACTACATGGAAGCGGGGCCTCCATCTGAGAGGCCTCCACCTGGCCACCACCTCGCCCTCTTGGTGAGCACCCGTGCGCCCGGTCGATCGTCTCCGACGCGGGTGCTGCCCGTCGTGCGGCCTCGCTCCTCCAATTGGCCTGCGGACGGACCGCGGACCCGAGTGAGAGGCGCGATGCCGCATAGTCGCTGAAACCACAACTGAGCATCGGATCAACGACCGAATCCGCGCCCGCGAAGTCCGACTTGTGGACCCCGACGGTGTGCAACTGGGGATCAAGCCGCTGCCCGAGGCCCTGGCGATCGCGAAGGAGCTCGACCTCGACCTGGTCGAGGTGGCGCCCTTGGCCAATCCTCCCGTCTGCCGGATCATGGACTTCGGCAAGTTCAAGTTCGACGAGGCCCAGCGGGCCAAGGAGAGCAGGCGCAAGGCGGTCCACGTCGGGATCAAGGAGATGAAGTACCGGCCGAAGATCGGCCCGGGTGACTTCGACACCAAGACCCGGCAGGTCGGCAAGTTCCTCGGCGAGGGCTACAAGGTCAAGATCACGATCATGTTCCGTGGCCGCGAGGTGTACCACCCCGAGCACGGCAAGCGGATCTTGGACCGCATCGCCGAGCAGATGGAGGGCATCGCCAAGGTCGAGGCCGAGCCCAAACTCGACAACCGCAACATGATCATGGTGCTTGCCCCCGACAAGCGTGCCCGCCAGGCCGCGCAGTCGAGGGCCTCGAACCAGCAGCGAGCCGAGAAGGCCGCCACGTCGACCGGGGAGAGCCCCGCGACCGCGGATGCCAACGGGAACGCTCCGGACGGGGATGTGGGTGCAGCCAGCGACGCTGCGACGTCTGCCGAAGAGGGATGACGCAATGCCGAAGATGAAGACAGACCGCGGTGCGGCCAAGCGGAT
>DATAYX010000181.1:0-2624 GCA_036272355.1 Acidimicrobiales bacterium | reverse complement strand
TGGTCGTGCTCGACGGCGGGGCGGCGTGCGTCGTCGGCGACGACCGCGTCGCGAGCAGGCCGAACGCGACGCCGAAGGCCACGAGGGCCACGGCGAACGCGATGACAGAGGTCCGGCGGAGCCGGGCTCGGCGCGTCGGCATGAAGCTCAGCGCCCCGGTCTCAGCGAACGGGGCGGCGCAGTCGTCCTAGCGCTGCATCGCCTTGGTCTCGACGAACTCCTCGAGCCCGTACCGGCCTCGCTCACGCCCGATGCCCGACTGCTTGTAGCCGCCGAACGGGGCGCTCGGGTTGAACTGGCCGCCGTTGATGTCGACCTGCCCGGTGCGCATGAGGCGGGCGACGCGCTCGGCCCGGGCCGGGTCGCCGCTCCACACCGCGCCGGCGAGGCCGTACGGCGTGCCGTTGGCGATCTCGATCGCCTCTTCCTCGGTGTCGTAGGGGATGATCGAGAGCACGGGGCCGAAGATCTCTTCCTTGGCGATCGTCATGTCCGGCGTCACCTCGGAGAAGATGGTGGGCTGCACGTAGAAGCCCTTCTCCAGGCCGTCGGGTGCCTCCGCGCCGCCGACGACGAGCTTGGCTCCCTCCTCGATCCCCTTGTTGATGTAGCCGCGCACGCGGTCGCGCTGCACACCCGAGACGAGCGGGCCGAGCAGCTTGCCGGCCTCGAACGGGTCGCCGGGGGCGAAGCCCGCCGCCGCGCCCGCCGCCATCTCCTCGACCTCGGCGAGCTTGTCGCGCGGGACGATCATGCGGGTGAGGGCCGAGCACGTCTGGCCGGAGTTCAGGTAGCACCCGAACACGCCGGCGGGCACCGCGGTGGCGAAGTCGGCGTCGTCGAGCAGGATGTTGGCCGACTTGCCGCCCAGCTCGAGGGAGACCTTCTTGATGCCCTCGGCGGCCAGCTCCATGACCCGGCGGCCCGCACGCGTCGAGCCGGTGAAGGAGACCATGTCGACCTTGGGGTGCGCGGCGATCGCCTCGCCGACGACCGGGCCGACACCGCTGACGAGGTTGAAGACGCCGGCCGGCAATCCGACCTCGTCGATGACCTCGGCAAGCACGAACGCGTTGATCGGGGCCACCTCGCTCGGCTTGAGGACGACGGTGCACCCGGCGGCGAGCGCCGGTGCCACCTTCAGCACGACCTGGTACAGCGGGTAGTTCCACGGGGTGATGGCACCGACGACCCCGACGGGCTCGTGGACGACGAGGGAGTTGCCGATCTCCTCCTCCCAGTCGAAGGCCTCGGCGGCCGCCGCGGCGTCGGCGAAGGCGCCGGCCGGCAGGCCCACCTGGATGGAGCCCGACAGCGTCATCGGCATGCCGAGCTCGTGGCTGATGATGGTGGCCAGCTCTTCGGTGCGAGCGGCCAGGGCCTCGCCGATGCGCTTGAGCAGCTTGCCCCGCTCCTCGCGGGAGGTGGCGGCCCAGCCTGGGAACGCCGCCGCCGCTGCCTGCACCGCCTTGTCGACGTCCTCGGGCGTCCCTTCGGGGATGGTGGCGAAGACCTCTTCGGTGGCGGAGTCGATGACCTCGAGGGTGCCCGACCCGGTCGAGGGGACCCAGGCCCCGTTGATGTAGATCTTGTCGCGCGTGTCCATGGGATGCCCTCCCTGTCGATGTCCCGATGCTGAGCGCTGGCCAGCCTACCTAGCCGGGCCGGCGGGCCGCCCCTCGAGCTGCGGTGGCGGTTGCGCCCCAGCCGGGGGAGCCCTCTAGCTCATGCCCACGATCGGTGCGTTGAGGCGGATGCTCCCCGCCGAGCCGAAGAACCCGGCGTCGCCGTAGTTGAAGATGCCGCCGTCGGTGGCCACGAGCCAGTAGCCGCCGCCGTCGATGGTGGCCTGCATGCCAACCACCGGCGCGTTGAGGTGGATGCCGCCCGCCGACCCGTGGAAGCCGGCGTCGCCGTAGCTGAAGATGCCGCCGTCGGTGGCCACGAGCCAGTAGCCGCCACCATCGGGCGTCGACGCCATGCTGACCACCGGTGCGTTCAGGGGAAGGGCGCCGGCCGAGCCGAAGAACGCCGCATCGCCGAACGTGAAGACGCCACCGTCGCTGGCGACCATCCAGTACCCGCCGCCGTCCGGGGTCGGCGCCATGCCGACCATTGGCGCGTTCAGGTGTAGGCCGCCGACAGATCCGTGGAACGCGGCGTCGCCGTAGGTGAAGATGCCGCCGTCGGACGCCACGAGCCAATAGCCGCCGCCGTCGGACGTCGCCGCCATGCCGACGATCGGCGCGTTCAGGGGGAGTGCGCCCGCCGAGCCGAAGAACGCCGCGTCGCCGTAGTTGAAGATGCCGCCGTCGGACGCCACGAGCCAGTAGCCGCCGCCGTCCGGTGTGGGCGCCATGCCGACGACCGGCGCATTGAGGTGGAGTCCACCCGTCGATCCGAAGAAGCCGGCCGAGCCGTAGTTGAAGATCCCGCCGTCCGAAGCGACGAGCTGGTACCCGGTGCCCGCCGAGACGCAGGCCTGGCCGCCGTTGCAGCTGGGCGGGAAGGCGTACAACGCCTCGGCCGCCTGGACCGACCCGACGGTGTCATCGCCGGCGCCCGTGCAGCTGCTGATGTCGATCGGGCACGACACGCCGTTGAGGAGGACGTGGCCCGCGGGA
>DATAYX010000180.1:0-1828 GCA_036272355.1 Acidimicrobiales bacterium | reverse complement strand
CGAGTCGATCGCCGAGACCTCGAGCGGCAGCTCGATCCCGCCGACCCCGGCCAGGTCGATGGCCAGTCGCAGCAGGTCGGGGCCGCTGGGCAGCGGCGGGAGCGCCCAGGTGAACGTGAGCGGGAAGTGGAACTCGTCGGGTGGTTCCTCTTCGTCGGAAAGGAGCACGACGGCATCCTCGAAGGAGAGGAGCACCCGGGGGTCGACGTCGAGGGCGAGATGCAGGTCGAGCGGCCCGCCACACCCCTCCTCGGGGTGCAGGTCGACCTCCCAGACCTGGCGCAACGAGTACGTCTCGACGAAATGCCGCTCGTCGTGGACGTGAAACCCGTGGTCGACCGAGTGATCCTTCAGGTCGGCCACGTAGCCGGCGACATCGATGGCAGCCACAGCGTGCCGAGCCTAGGGCGCCGAGGCGGGCGCCGACACACGCGCGTATGCGCATATCGATACACACACCAGGGGAAAGGCCACTCCTGGGGCGTCGCCTCTATGGTGAGCCGGTGGACGAGTCACGGCTGCTCGACGTGCTGGGCGACGCTGTCGTCGCCGTTCGAGCTGCGCTCGACGAGCTCGAGGACTGGGGTCCCGCAGGCACCAGGCCGGGCCAGTACCACCTCGACGTGGCGGCCGACGACGCCGCGCTGCCGGTCCTCCACGGCGCCGGTCTGGCCGTGCTGTCGGAGGAGTCGGGCCTGACCGGCGACGGCCCCTCGGGGCTCCTGGCGGTGATCGACCCGGTCGACGGCTCGACCAACGCGCACCGGGGCGTGCCGTTCTATTCGACGAGCATCTGTGTGCTCGACCCCGAAGGGCCGCTCGTCGGCCTCGTGGTGAACCAGGACATCGGCACGCGGTACGTCGCGACCCGAGGCGGCGGGGCCGAACGTGACGGCCGGCCGATCAAGCCGTCGGGGTGTGACGCGCTCGACCAGGCGCTCGTCGGGGTCTCGGGCTTCCCGGGCCGCCACCCCGGCTGGGCCCAGTTCCGGGCGCTCGGTGCGGCGTCTCTCGAGTGCTGCGCTGTCGCGGAGGGCGTTCTCGACGCCTACCTCACGGTGGGGCGCAGCACGCTGTACGGCTGGGACTACCTGGCGGGGTTGCTCATCTGCCAGGAAGCGGGCGCGAGCGCGGCGGAACGAGAGGGCCGGGGCCTGATCGTGCGCGACGACTCGAGCCGCCGCCTCATCGTCGCGGCGACCGCTGCGCTCGCCGGGCAACTGAGGCAGGACGACATCCTGTGACCGACGAGGCCACAGCAGCGCTGATCGCGCACAAGACGTGGCGGACGGTCGAGCCGCTGCACGGGATGATCTACTTCGTTCCCGAGGCAGCGGAGGCCTACGCCCGCCTCGGCGTCACCGGCACCGCCGGCTACTTCGCCTCGCGTGCCGCACCGATGGGCGCGGTCAGCGCTGACGTGGTCATTGCCACTTTCTTCAACTTCAACCCGGAGCTGGTCCGCAGCGCCATCCCCGACGCGTGGGACCGGGCCGCGCCCGCAGACCTCATCGCAGCACGCTTCGCCGCCGTCGACGCCGCCTGCCGTCGGATCCTCGGCAACGCCATCGTCGAGTCGCCGGACATGACCCGTGCCGCCACGCTGGCCCGGACCGCCGCTGAGGAAGCAGCGCGTCACGTCGAGGGCCGCCCGTTGGCGGCGGGCCACGCGGACCTCGACTGGCCCTCCGAGCCGCACCTCCAGCTGTGGCACGCGCAGTCGATCCTGCGCGAGTTCCGGGGCGACGGGCACATCGCGCTCCTCGTCATCCACGGTCTCTCGGGGTTGGAGGCGCTCGTGACCCACGCCGCCGCGGGCGACGTGCCC
>DATAYX010000179.1:0-2100 GCA_036272355.1 Acidimicrobiales bacterium | reverse complement strand
CGTGTTCGGCGACCGGTTCTTCCGGCGGGCGCCGCAGCGGCCACTCATCATCGCGGGCATCTGCATCACCGCGTACGGCGGCCTCTACGTCCTGTCGCTGTACATGCCGCAGCTCTGGATGGTCGTGACGCTGCAGTTCCTTGCCAACGCGGCGGTGTCCCCGCTCGCCATCTGCATCTTCCTCACCCTGGCGGCCACGGCGCCGGCGGAGATGCGGACGATCTGCTTCGCCATGTTCGGCGTGTACTCCCTGGTCTTCGGCGGCTTCGCGGGGTCGGTCGTGCTCGGCGCGATCTCGGACTCCATCGGCGGCCTGCACGGGATCATCGTGTCGCTCACGCTGATCGCGCCGGTGTGCGCCGTCGGCGGCTTCCTATTGTTCCTGGGCTCGCGCAGCGTGCGCCGTGACATCACGCTCGTGATCGAGGACGTCCTGGAGCGCTACGCCGAGGGAAAGCGGCGCCAGGATGGGGGCGCCATCCCCGCGCTGCAGGTGCACAACCTCGACTTCTACTACGGCACGAACCAGGTGCTCTTCGACGTCAACCTCGAGGTGGCGCAGGGCGAGATGGTGGCGCTCCTCGGCACGAACGGGGCGGGGAAGTCGACGCTCCTGCGCACGGTGTCGGGCCTGGAGCACCCGCACCGGGGCGTCACCCGGCTGTTCGGCACGAGCTGCACGTACCTCGAGCCCGAGCAGATCATCGACCTGGGGGTCGCGCTGTTGGTCGGGGGCAAGATGACCTTCCCGGGCCTGAGCGTGCGCGACAACCTGCGGATCGGCGGCCACACGATGCGGCGCGACCGCGCCCGGATCGCCCGGGCCTTCGACGAGGCCCTCGAGACGTTCCCCGAGCTGGCGGAGCGGCTCGACCAGCCGGCGGGCACGCTCTCGGGTGGCGAGCAGCAGATGCTCGCGCTATCCCGCGTGATGATGACGGCGCCGAAGCTGCTGATGATCGACGAGCTGTCGCTGGGCCTGGCTCCGATGACGGTGGAACGGCTTATGGGGATGGTGCGGCGGATCAACGAGTCCGGCGCGACGGTGATCCTGGTCGAGCAGAGCCTCAACCGCGCACTCAGCCTGGCCGACCGCTGCTTCTTCATGGAGCGGGGCGAGATCCGCTTCGACGGGCCCACCACCGAGCTGATGGAGCGCGCCGACCTGCTGCGCCCGATCTTCCTGGGCACCGCGTCGACCGGCCTCGCATAGCGCATGCTGGCCTTCTCCGCCCCGAACTTCGTGCTCGTCCAGGGCGTGTTCTACGGCCTCGGTTACGGGTTGCTCGCGCTCGGCCTCGTGCTGGTGTACCGGACCAACCGGGTCCTCAACTTCGCCCAGGGCCAGATCGGCGTCATCGCCGCCGTGTTCCTCGTGAAGCTTACGGCGGACTTCAAGTTCAACTACTGGTTCGCCCTCGTGCTGTCGATCGGCCTGGCGGCCTTCGTGGGTGCGCTGTCCGAACTGGTCCTGCGGCGGCTGTTCACCCGACCCCGGGTGCTCGTCATGGTCGCGACGATCGGCCTCAGCTACGTGCTGCTGGCGCTGACCGCGCTGCCCTTCATCCGCCCCAAGAACCTCTACAAGCCGGTGCCGGTCCCCTTCGACCTGTCGTTCAACCTTGGCCCGTTCATCATCACCCCCACCGAGGTGCTGACGCTGATCGTCGCCCCCCTCGTGACGGTCGCACTTGTCCTCGCCGTCCGCCTGACGCCCTGGGGACTCTCCATGCGGGCCATGTCGGAAAACGCGGACTCCGCCCGGTTGTCGGGGGTGTGGATCCGGCGCACCTCCACCCTCACGTGGACGGTGGCGGGCGCGCTGTCGGCCTTCACCGCCATCCTCAACGCGCCGAACCAGACGAGCGCGCTGACCCAAGCCCTGTCGCCCGACCTCCTCGTCTACGCACTGACCGCCGCGCTGATCGGGGCCATGATCAGCCTCACGATCGCTTTCATTGCCGGCGTGGGCATGGGCCTGTTCCTCGAGCTCCTCCAGTGGAACGTCGCGTCGCCGGCGAAGCAGCAGCTCATCATCTTCCTCCTGGTCATGGTCGTCCTGCTCATCAGGGTGGGCGCGCTGCGCAAGGGCGCCCGGAC
>DATAYX010000178.1:0-2041 GCA_036272355.1 Acidimicrobiales bacterium | reverse complement strand
AGGCTCGACCTTCAACACGTCCGCGCCGAGCGCGACCAACAGAGAGGTCGCGTAGGGGCCGGGACGCCAGATGCTCAGGTCCAGGACCCGCAGGCCGGAGAGGAGAGCCGGGTTCATCGTCGCCGAGTCTTGCATTCCCGTCCGCGGATACCCTCATTCGGTGCTCGGCTTCTTCTCGTTCACCGAGATCACGGATCCGTCCGCTCACGAGGCGTACAACGCGTGGCACCAGCTCGACCACCTGCCGGAGCAGTTCACGCTCGAAGGCGTGCGGTTCGGGCAGCGTTGGGTCCGCTCACCACGCTGCCGTGCCGCGGAGGCCGCCAGCGGCGCGCAGCTCGACCCGTTCCACTACATGACGCTCTACTTGCTGCGCGACCGCGACGTGGTGCCGCCGTTCTTCGCATTGGGCCAGGAGCTGCACGACAAGGACCGGTTCTTCGCCGCCCGCCGGGCCGTGCTCTCGGGCCCCTTCGACGTCGTCGGCTCGTGGGCGGCACCGCGTGTCGCCGTGTCGGCCGGGGCCATTCCCTTCCGGCCTTCACACGGCGTCTATGCCGTCATCGGTCCGCCGCTGGACGGGGCGGCGCTGGTCGAGACGCCGGGGGTTGCCGGCGCGTGGCAGTTCGCGGACGCCGAGCGAACCCTGACGGTGGCCTTCGTCGACGGGGACCTCTGGCGGGTGGCGGACACCCTCGGGAGCGCCGTCGGTGACCTCGCTGCCCCGGTGGAGTGGGCGGGTCCCCTCGAGCGGGTTGATGCCTTCCGGTGGGACTGGTTCGCTACGCTGACGCCCCAATGAGCCCAGAGAGCAAGTCGAAAGCCCAGCGCAGGGCCGACGCGCAGCGCCGCGCCGCCGAGCAACGCGCCGCCGACCAGCGCAAGAAGCGCACCCGGCTCGGCCTGCAGATCGGCGGTGCCGTCGCAGTGGTGGCCCTCGTCGTCGTGCTCATCGTCGTCATGACGGGCGGCAGCAGCGGCACCCCGGCCGTGTTCAAAAATCCGAAGATCCCTTTGGAGCCGATCCCGTCATCCATGAAGGCGACCTGGGTGCAGCCCCCGGCCTTCAAGGCCGGCCCCGAGACGGTGCCGATCACGACGGGCCCCAAGCTGGCCAGCCTGGACAACACGGCGACCGGGCAGACCGTCAACGGCATTCAGTGCAACACCTCCGAGAAGACGGTCTCGCACGTCCACACGCACCTCACGATCTTCGTCAACGGGCAGTCACGGGTGATCCCCTACGGCGTCGGCATCCCGGGTTTCCAGGCCTACCAGATCAGCCCCCCGGCGCCGGCCGGGCCCGGCGCCTTCGTGGAGACCGGCACGTGCTTCTACTGGCTGCACGTCCACGCCAACGACGGCATCATCCACATCGAGTCGCCGAGCAAGACCCAGGGCTTCACCCTGGGGCAGTTCTTCGACATCTGGGGTGTGCCGTTGAGCTCGACCCAGGTCGGTTCGGCGACGGGCAAGGTCACGGTCTTCTTCACGTCGCCCGGCAAGAGCCCGAAGCTCTACACGGGCAATCCGCGCGACATCCCGCTCGGCGACCACTACCAGATCCAACTCGTCGTCGGGACGCCCATCGTGGCGCCGGTGCAGGTCAGCAACTGGGGCGGCCTGTAAAGCCCGTGGAGGTCGATGCCATCGTCGTCGGCCTCGGCCCCGGGGGGGAACAGGTCGCAGAGGACCTCGCTGACGCCGGGCTCGAGGTCGTGGGCATCGAGGCCGCCCTCGTCGGCGGCGAGTGCCCCTATTGGGGCTGCATCCCCTCCAAGGCGATGGTGCGCGCCGCCGAAGTGCTGGCCGAAGGGCGGCGCATCCCCGGCAGGGCCGGCGCCGCGGACGTGACGCCCGACTGGGCCCCCGTGGCGCGCCGCGTGCGAGAGGTCACCGACTCGTGGGACGACCGCGCCGCGGTCGAGCGCCTGGAGGGCAAGGGCGCGCGCTTCGTGCGAGGGCGCGCCCGGGTCAGCGGTCCCTCCAGCGTGGACGTCGACGGCACCACGATCACGGCCCGCCGGGCTCTCGTGCTGGC
>DATAYX010000177.1:0-4807 GCA_036272355.1 Acidimicrobiales bacterium | reverse complement strand
GCAGCCATGCGGTGATCATCGGCCGCGGCGTGACGATCGGGCGGCCGTTGGCGAACCTTTTGACGCTGAAGCGCCCAGGTCTCAATGCCGCCGTGACGGTCGTGCACACCGGCGTGGGGCGCGAGGACATGGCTCGGATCGTGCGGACGGCCGACATCGTGGTGGCAGCGGCCGGGCAGCCGCACGTGCTGACGGCGGACATGGTCAAGCCCGGGGCCGCCGTCGTCTCGGCGGGCACCAGCTTCGAGGGGAAGAAGCTCGTTCCCGACGCCCACCCCGACGTGGCCGAGGTCGCCGGCTGGATCACGCCACGGCTCGGTGGGGTCGGGCCCATGACCCGTGCCATGCTGTTGCGCAACGCGCTGCGGGCAGCGGAGCTGTCGGCCCGGTGAACGCCGTGTCCCGACGGGCCACGGCGACCGCAACGACGTCGTCGGCGACGGCGACGGCGATGGCTGCGGCGGCCAGGGAGGCCCGGACCAGGTGAGCGAACGCGAACACTCGGAGCGCCCGTGGGGCAACTACACGGTGCTCGATGACGCCGAGCAGGACCACAAGGTCAAGCGCCTCGTCGTGCACCCGGGCAAGCGCCTCAGCTACCAGCGCCACTCCAAGCGGGCGGAGCACTGGTTCATCGTCGCGGGAACTGCGCAGGTCACGCTCGACGGAGTGGTGAGCGAACTGCACGCCGGCGACTCCATCGACATCCCGCTGGAGGGCGCGCATCGCATCGCCAACGCGGGAGACACCGACGTCGTGCTGATCGAGGTGCAGCACGGGTCGTACTTCGGCGAGGACGACATCGTCCGCCTGGAGGACGACTTCGGCCGCGTGGACAACGGCGCCGGGGCCGGGCAGGCGGCCCCATGACGCGCATCGCCGAACTGCTCGAGGCCGGGCCGACCTACTCGTTCGAGTTCTTCCCGCCGAAGAACGACAAGGAGCTCAGGACGCTGGCGCGCACCATCGCGGAGCTGCAGCCCCTCGAGCCCTCGTTCGTGTCGGTCACCTATCGCGGCGGCGCCGAATCGCGCCAGCGCACCTTCGACCTCGTGTCTGGGATGTTGCACACGACGCGGCTGAACCCCATGGCCCACCTCATCTGCGTGGCCCACAGCCGGCTCGAATTGGCCGACATCCTGGTGGCGCTGCGCAAGGCCGGCATCGAGAACCTCATGGCGCTCGGCGGCGACCCGCCGACCGATCCCGACGCCGGTCCCGGCGAGCTGGCCTACGCCACCGAGCTGGTGCAGCTGGCCCGGGCGATCGGGGGCTTCTCCATCGGGGTGGCGGCCCACCCGGCGGGCCACCCGCGCTCAGCCGACCTGCCGAGCGACCGCGACTACCTGGCCGCCAAGTTGGCGCTGGCTGACTTCGGGGTGACCCAGTTCTTCTTCGAGGCGTCCGAGTTCCAGGAGCTGGTGGCCGACCTGCGCGAGCGGGGGATCGACGCCCCGGTGCTGCCCGGAATCCTGCCGGTCACGTCGCTGGCCACGATGGGACGGCTCGGCGGCATGGGGGCGGCCGCGCCGGCGTGGATGGAAGAGCGACTGCGCGCGGCCGACGAGCGGGGCGGGTCCGACGCCGTGCGCAAGGAGGGCATTGTGCTGGCGACCGAGCTGTGCTCGCAGCTGCTCGAGGCCGGTGTGCCGGGCTTGCACTTCTACACGTTCAACACCTCGAACGCGACCCGCGAGATCTACGCCGCGCTGGGGCTGGGGCCCAACGGCGCGTCCTGAGCGCGCCGCGCCGCGCTAGTGGCGAGCCGGCGGTAGACCTCCGAGGACGTGGAGTCGGGACGACGGGCGACCTGCACTCGGCCGACCCGTCGATGCCGGGCCAGGCTGCCCTCGGGATCTCGGAGACGACCGGTAGACCGACTCCGTTGGCGCGCCGCTCGACCCGCGGGCCGAGACCCCCGTTGCAAAGCGGGACACGACTGCGGATGATGCCCTGGGCGGTTCGGCCCTGCTCAGAGCGGGCGGCCTGCAACGGGACACCAATACGTCACCGTCTGGAGGAATCATTGGTGACACTCTCGCGAACGGGAAAGGAAGAGGCTTCCCATTTGCGTACTTGTTTGCAAGACTCACACCGGCAGGCGGAAAGGGACTCGAATGAGGTGGGGTTCGCATGGCCAGTTGGGCGGTAGTCGCGTCAGCGACCACTTTCCACGAACGATGAGTCAGCGGACGAGTGAAAAAGGATGGCGGCATGTCTCTTGGAAGAATTATTCGGCGATCGTGGCGCACCGCGCTGCCGATCGGAATCTTGGCGGCCGGGCTGCTCTACGTGGCGCCGGCCACTGTGTCGGGAGCCCTTCAGAGCACGTTGTACGTGAGCCCGACCGGCACGGACGTGGCACCGTGCACGTTCGCAAAGCCGTGCAAGACGATCAACTTCGCCATCAGCCAGGCGACGACCAACGCGGTGATTCACGTCGCGGCCGGGATCTACACCCAGACCGTGACGGTGAACAAGAACGTCACGATTGAAGGCGCAGGCGCCGGGACGATCCTTGAGCCGTCCACGCCCGTCTCGGCGGGAACGGACCCCGACAACGGGTCCCCGACTTATGCGATCGTGGATGTCACGCCGCTGATCACCGGCAAAGTGGAGAACCTGTCGATCAACGGCGCGTCGGCCTCAGGGTTCTTCACCTCGTGCGCCGACGACTACGTGGGCGTGTACTTCAACGGCGCCGCGGGCACGCTGGACAACGTCTCAGTGAACAACGTCGAGCTCCCCACGGGTCTGTTCGGGTGCCAGGACGGCTTGGCGATCTATGTGGATTCGCCCGCCGGTCTGCATGCCAAGGTCACCATGTCCAACGACACCGTGAGCAACTACGACAAGAACGGGATCACGTGTGACGACGTCGGCACCAGCTGCAACATCTCGGGGGCGACCGCGACCGGCATCGGTCCGACATCGCTCATCGCGCAGAACGGAATCCAGGCGTACCACGCCACCATGGCGAACATCACGAACAGTACGGTCAGCCAGAACTCGTACACGGGCGGCGGTGCCGGGAACCAGGCAACCGGACTGCTTCTCCTCGACGTGGGTAACGTGAGCGCCGTCAACAACAAGGTGTCGAACAACGACGTGAATGTGTACCTCGGTTCGGACGGCGCGGCACCGACGATTGTGTCATGGGCCGTCCGGGGGAACTCGATCACCAACGCTACCGACAACGTCCCTGGTGGCGAAGCCGGCTACGGCGACGGGATCCAGGTCGACAGCATCACGAGCACCGGACTTACGTTGAACACGAACACGGTGACCGGATCGGCGGAGAACGGCATCTCGGTCCTGTCCTCGTCTGAGATCACGGTGTACAACAACACGGTCGAGTCCAGCGGCGACAACGGCATCTACGTCGGTGGCCCTGGTTCGTTCAGCTCTGCGAGCAGCGCGACGAACCATGTCTTGGACAACAAGGTGTACAACAACGGAAAGGTCGGCATTCTCGCTGACGTCGACTCGACCGGGAACACCTTCCGCGGCAACGACCTCGGGGGCAACACCACGTTCGACATCGAAGACGAGGGGACGGGCAACACCTTCCCGATGAACAGCTGCCCGGGCGGCTCATCGAGCCCGTCAGGGCTGTGCCGGACGTAGAACGTTTCGGCTAGGTCGGTCGAGAGTGCCCCGGCCCGGCGCCCGAGCAGGGTGCTGGGACCGGGGCTCTTTCGCGCACGACCCATTGCCACCAGGGCAAATTGGGACGCCGCCCCATCGACCCCTAGCATCGGCGCCCTATGGCAGATCTCATCCGCATGGGCGACGACGGCAACCTCGTCGTGCCCGACGAGCCCATCATCCCCTTCATCGAGGGCGACGGCACCGGCGTCGACATCTGGCCGGCCGCCAAGCTGGTCCTCGATGCGGCCGCCGCCAAGCACGGCCACAAGGTGGCCTGGAAGGAGGTGCTGGCGGGCCAGAAGGCGTTCGACGAGACGGGCAACTGGCTGCCCGACGAGACGGTGGACACGTTCCGGAGCCACCTCATCGGCATCAAGGGGCCGCTGACGACGCCGGTCGGTGGCGGCATCCGCTCGCTCAACGTCGCGCTGCGCCAGATCCTCGACCTCTACGTGTGCCTGCGCCCGGTGCGCTGGTTCGCCGGCGTGCCCTCGCCGGTGCTGCACCCCGAGCTGGTCGACATGGTGATCTTCCGGGAGAACACCGAGGACGTCTACGCCGGCTACGAGGTGCAGTCGGGCACGCCGGAGGCCGAGAAGCTCGCGGCGTACCTGCGTGACGAGATGGGCTGGCCGATCCGCCAGCTGTCGGGCATCGGCATCAAGCCGATCTCGCCCATGGGCTCCAAGCGGCTGATCCGTGCCGCGATCGAGTACGCGCTCGACCGCAAGCGCCGGTCGGTGACGCTGGTGCACAAGGGCAACATCCAGAAGTTCACCGAGGGCGCCTTCCGCGAGTGGGGCTACGACCTGGTCCGGGAGGAGTTCAGCGATGTGGCCGTGGGGTGGGACGACTGCGGGGGCGAGCCCGGCGACAAGCTGCTCGTGAAGGACACGATCGCCGACATCACGCTGCAGCAGGTGTTGACGCGGCCGTCGGACTTCGACGTCATCGCCACGACGAACCTGAACGGTGACTACCTGTCGGACGCGCTGGCCGCGCAGGTCGGCGGCATCGGCATCGCGCCGGGGGCCAACATCAACTACGTGAGCGGCCACGGCATCTTCGAGGCGACGCACGGCACGGCGCCCAAATACGCCGGCCAGGACAAGGTGAACCCGGGGTCGGTGTTGCTCTCGGGCGTGTTGATGTTCGA
>DATAYX010000176.1:0-4856 GCA_036272355.1 Acidimicrobiales bacterium | reverse complement strand
GCGCGCTGCTCAGCGGGTCCGCTCTGCGCACAACGCTTTGTTCGTTCCGGCGCAAATGAGCAGAACGGGGTGCGCATCCCGTTCGGCCGGACCAGGATTTTGCGTCGATGGCGCGGAAAGGCAAACGCCGCCGACCGGGCGCGTACCATCGGTGCCATGACCCAGCTCATCAACCCCGAGGTCCTCGAGTACGCGGACGCCCACACGACGGCGCCGACGGCCCACCTCGAGGAGGTCGACGCCACGACCAAGGCCGACTTCCCCGCCTGGGGGATGATGGTGGGGCGCCAGGAGGGCCGCTTCCTCGAGATGCTGGTCTTCGCCCTCCAGGCCACGAGCGTCCTCGAGATCGGCACCTTCACCGGCTACTCGGCGATCGCCATGGCGGCGGGGTTGGCCAAGGGCGGCGCGATCATCTCGCTGGAGGTGGACGCACACCACGCCAAGGTGGCGCGGGGCAACATCGCCGCGGCTGGCTACGAGAGCTACATCAGCGTGATCGAGGGCCCGGCGCTGCGCTCCCTCGACGAGCTGCAGGGCCCCTTCGACCTCGTCTTCATCGACGCCGACAAGGTCTCCTACGACGCCTACTACGAGGCGGTCCTGCCCAAGCTCTCCGCGCACGGCCTGATCGTCGTCGACAACACGCTCCAGGCCGGCGGTGTGCTGGCGTCCGAGAAGCATCCCCACGAAGGTGCGCAGGCGCTGCGCGCCTTCAACGACAAGATCGTCAACGACCCCCGCGTGGTGTGCGTACTCACCACCGTCCGCGACGGCGTGACGCTGATCCGCCGCGCTCCGCGCGCCCGGACCTGACCGGGCCCGAGGGACCGCGTGCTCGACTACCACCTCCACCTGTGGCCGCACTCGGAGCACGAGACGCCGCTCGGCCTGGACCAGCTCGCCGCGTATTGCGAGCGCGCCCAGGCGGCCGGCGTGACCGAGTTGGCGGTGACCGAGCACCTGTTCCGGTTCCGCCAGGCCGACGCGTTGTTGGGCGGCTTCTGGGACGATCCGGGTGTGTCCCCGGCCTTGGCCGAGTCGATGGCGCGGTATTGGAAGTTCCACGCCACCGCCGACCTGGACGCGTACGTGGAGTGTGCGCTCGAGGCCAAGAAGGCGGGGCTGCCGGTCGTCATCGGTCTCGAAGTCGACTTCTACGAGGGCCGCATGGACACGGTGGCCGGGCTGCTGGCCGGCTACCCCTTCGACGTGCTGCTCGGATCGGTGCACTGGGTCGGCGCCTGGCGCTTCGACGACCTCGACGACCCGGCGTCCATGGCGGAATGGTCCGCCCGTGAGGTGGACGCCTGTTGGGACGCCTATACCGGAGCTATGGAGGAGCTGGCCGCCTCGCGGTCGTGCGACGTGCTCGCGCACCCCGACCTCATCAAGGTCACGGGGCACGTCCCGGACGCGCCGGCCGAGTGGTGGGACCGCCTCGCCGAGGCGGCGGAGGCCTCGGGCATGGCGGCAGAGGTGTCGTCCGCCGGCTGGCGCAAGCCCGTTGAGGAGCAGTATCCCGCCGCCGGGCTGCTGGACCGCTTCGTGGCGCGCGGCGTGCCGCTCACCACAGCCTCCGACGCGCACCGCCTCGAGCACGTGGCGGACCGGGCCGACGACCTGCGCGCGGTGCTCGCCGCGGCGGGCGCCGACACACTCCAGGCCTACCGCGGGCGCGTCGGGCACCAGGTGGCCGTGACGCCGGCCGACACGGACACGACCGGCGGCACGGCACAAAAAGGCGGGGGCGCCTGATGCCCACACCCGCCGAGCTCGCCCAGACCCACACCGACCTCAAGCCCGAGGAGCTCGAGCACCTGCAGCGCCTCCTCGGCAGCTGGGGCGTGCTCGCCGACCTCTCGTTCTCCGACCTGCTCCTGCTGGTGCCGGTGCATGCCACCACCGTCGGCGGCAACGGCCACGCCCCCGGACCGAGCCCCGACGCCGCCGCGGACATCGACGACGCCACCGACCCCGAGCTGGTCGTGCTCGGCCAGATGCGGCCGAACAACCGGCCCACCCTGGTCGAGCAGGACCTCGTGGGCCAGACGGTGAACGAGTCGCAGTGGGCGCTCGTGGCGCGCTGCCTGCACACCGGCGAGATCGTGCGCGGCAGCATCCACCACCCGACCCTGGGCGAGCAGGTCCCCGTCGAGAACATCCCGGTCCGCTTCGAAGACCGCATCGTCGCCGCGCTCCTCAGGGTGTCGCTCGCGCCCCTCAAGGGCCCGACGTCCATGTACGAGCGCACGTATCTCGACGTGTTCGAGCGCCTCGCCGACATGGTGGCCCAGTCGTCCTTCCCCTTCCCCGACGAGGACGTCGGCACCGAGGAGGCGCCCCGGGTCGGCGACGGCGTGGTGATCGTCGACGCCGACGGGCGGGTCGAGTTCGCGTCGCCGAACGCCATGAACGCGTTCCACCGCATGGGCATCTACACCCAGCCCGAGGGCCGTCGCTTCGCCGACCTCGACATCGAGGAGTCGGCCGTCGAGTGGGCGCTCGCCACCGGCCGGCCGGTCGTCGAGGAGGTCGAGCGGCGCCCCGACGTCATCGTGCTCGTGCACTGCATCCCGCTGCTCTCGCACGGCATCGTGACCGGGGCGATGATCCTGCTGCGCGACGTGACCGACGTGCGCCGCCTCGACCGCCTGTTGCTCTCGAAGGACGCCGCCATCCGCGAGGTGCACCACCGGGTCAAGAACAACCTGCAGACGATCTCGTCGTTGCTCAGCCTGCAGGCCCGGCGGGTGGGGGACCGCGCCGCCCGAGTGGCGCTGCACGAGTCGGAGCGGCGCGTGCGCTCGATCGCACTCGTGCACGAGATCCTCTCGCGTGACCCGAGTGACCAGGTGCCCTTCGCCGAGATCGTCGCCTCGCTGGTGCAGATGGCCGAGGACTCGGTGGTCTCCTCGCAGCCGATCGTGATCGCGGTGCACGGCGACCTGGGTGAGGTGGCGGCGGACGTGGCGACGCCGTTGGCGCTGACCGTCGCCGAGCTGCTGCAGAACGCCGTCGAGCACGCCTTCGACCCCGAGAACGCCGGTGGCGACGACGGCGCGGCCGGGCTCGAGGGCGCGGGGGGCGGCGCGGGCTATGCGCCTGTCGGCCACGTCGACCTGACGCTCGACTCGGGGAAGGACGAGTTGCACATCGAGGTGCGCGACGACGGCCTGGGCCTGCCCGATGGGTTCGACGTCGAGCGGACGACGAGCTTGGGGCTCTCGATCGTGCGCAACCTCGTGGCCAGTCAGCTCGAGGGGACGATCTCCATGGCGAACGTGCCCAAGTCGGAGGGCGGCGGGACCCGGGTGGCGATCACGGTGCCCATGCGCGCGCCGAACTGAGCGGCGCGAATCGACGGGAGGGGTGCGACGGCGATCGGTGCGTCAGGGCAGCGACGGCACCCGTCGCGTCACGAAGGGAGGATCAGCTGGCGGCGCGCTGCGAACGGCGGGCGGCGAGCCAGGCCTTGCGCAGCTTGCGGCGCTCCTCTTCGGAGGTGCCGCCCCAGACGCCCGACTCCTGGTTGGTGGCCAGGGCGAAGTCGAGACACGGCTCGATGGCGTCGCACGAGCGGCACACCCGCTTGGCCGCCTCGATCTGGTCGATCGCCGGGCCGGTCGTGCCGACGGGGAAGAAAAGGTCAGGTTCTGTGTTGCGGCAAGCGGCCGAACGCCGCCAGTCGTCCAGGTCCCAATCGACGGTCCGGTTCCACATGAGTGCCATCGGAAGTGCCTCCACCAGCATTGTGAAGCAATTCACATGATCGGGCCTAGAGCGTGCCCGTCCGTGAAATGCGGTTAACAACAAGAGGCTAACGACCCTGGTCAAACCCTGCAAGGAGTTTTTGTGAATTTTTTCACCTGCAACGCGGGGGATTCGTGAGCGACGTGACGAACGTCTGGGCACATAGGGGTTGTACCGAGGCGACCGAGGCCGCCTCCGGCGGCTTCCCCGAGAACACCCTGGAGGCCTTCGCCGAGGCCCGCCGCCGCGGCGCGGACGGCGTGGAGCTCGATGTCCGCCTCACCGCCGACGGCGGCCTGGCCGTCCACCACGACGCCGAGGTGCCGGGACTCGGGCCGATCTGCACGCTCGACGTGGCCGACCTGCCGGCGCACGTCCCGCTCCTCGCCGACGCGCTCGGCGCCTGCGAGGGGATGCTCGTCAACGTGGAGATCAAGAACGCACCCCAGGATCCCGGCTGGGACGAGGGTGAGGCGGTCGCCGCGCTGACCGCAACGGCGATCGAGGAGGCGGGGTGGACCGATCGCGTGCTCGTCTCGTCGTTCCAACCCGCCACCCTGGGCGCCGTCCAGGCGGCGGACGAGCGCCTGGCCATCGGCGCGCTCTGGGGCTGGACGGCAGAGCCGGGGCCGGCGCTGGCGGAGGCGGCCGAAGCGGGCTTCCGCGCCGTGCACCCCTTCGTCACCATGGTCACTCCGGAGCTGGTGGCGCAGGCCCACGAGGCCGGCCTGGCCGTCAACACGTGGACCGTCAACGCCCCGGCCGACCTCGCCGCCATGGTCGCCCTGGGCGTCGACGCCGTCATCACCGACCGCCTCGGCGACGCCCTGGCCGCCGCCCGACGGGGCCGCCACGCCCGTTGATGCAAAGGAAGAAACCCGTGGCGACGTGAGAATGGAGCGGCGAAAGGCCCCGTGAACGGGTCGAATGGCGGGGGAAGGGCCTGGTCCACAAAGATGGTCGGCCATGAACGTCGTCGTTTGCGTGAAGCAGATCCCTGATCCGGCCGCCCCCGGGGCCCTCAAGCCGGACACCCACACGCTCGACCGCTCCGGCAAGCTGATCATGGACGACTCCGACAATTACGGCGTCGAGATGGCCCT
>DATAYX010000175.1:0-7682 GCA_036272355.1 Acidimicrobiales bacterium | reverse complement strand
TAGAGGAAGTCGTCGTCGCGCACCTCGAACACCTCGGGGAGGATGCCCATGCAGAGGGCGTTGCTCTCACACTGGTCGAAATCGACGACTACACGCATCAACGCTGCCTTTCCGGATTGACCGACAGCACCGATGCTATGTCGGCCGCTGGGAGGCGGTCCCCCTCGAGCCGTCGGATGAGGTCCTCCACGAAGGCGACCGTCTCGGCGTGCCCGGTGGACATCCCGAGCATCGCCTGCTCGATGACGAGAAACGTCGAGATGCTGGTGAGCAGCACCACGCAGACCATCGGTGGGAACTCCGCCTGGTCGATCTCGTAGCGCGCCAGCACGGTGCGCAACCCCTCGAGCAGCCCGGCCCGGTACCGCTCGGCCGAGACCGAGAGCTCGGCCCGTATGGCCTTGCGATGGTTGGCCAGTGCGGCGAACTCCATTGTCAACGCCGTCCCGCGTGGATCCCGGCTGAGATCCCAGAGCGACCAGAGGGGCTGCGCCGAGTCGAGAGCGCGGATCTGGCGCTCGAGGCCTTGATCGGCCCGACGGCGGAACAACGCCAGGAACAGGTCATCCATCGTCCTGAAGTAGTAGTGGACGAGCTGCGGTTTCAGCCCTGCGTTCGCCGCGATACGGCGCGAGGTCACTGCGGCGTAGCCCTCCTCGAGCATCAGCCTCTCGGCGGCGTCGAGGAGGGCGCCACGCGTCTTCGAGGTCTCGGTGCCGATGCGACGGGCGGTCGTGCTCACGGGACAGCCCTCAGATGTACATGCCGCCGTTGACCCCGATGATCTGGCCGGTGATGTAGCCAGCCTCCTCGGAGCACAGGTACGAACAGGCGCCCGCAATGTCGTCCGGCGTGCCAGCCCGGCCGAGCGGGACCATCTTGCTCATGACATCGACGCTGGGCACGTGGCCCTCGGCCTCCCCCTTGCGGGCCATCGGAGTGTCGACGATCGTCGGCGGGATCGTGTTCGCGGTGATGCCGTGGTGCGCCAGCTCGCGGGCGAAGGCCTTGGTCAGCCCGATGACGCCGCCCTTCGACGCCACGTAGTGGGCCATGTTCGGCGCGCCCGATTGCGCGCTCGACGAGGAGATGGTGACGATGCGGCCCCAACGCGCCTCGATCATGTCGGGCACGGCCAGCTGCAGGCAGGTGAACGTGCCGGTCAGGTTGACGGCCAGGACACGATCCCACTTCTCGGGTGACACGCTCACAATGGGATCGAAGGCCTCGATGCCGGCACTCGTCACCACGATCGTCACGGGACCGAGGTCACAGCGCACGGTGTCGTACACGCGGCCGAGCGCCTCGCGGTCCGCCACGTCCGCCTCGAAGGCGGCCGCGGTCTGGCCCTGGCCCGTCAGCACGGCGGCGACCCGACGTACACCGTCGCCGTCGAAGTCGAGCAGGGCCACCGCGTGCCCGTCCGCCGCCAATCGCCGGGCGACGCCCTCGCCGATACCGGATGCGGCACCGGTGACCACCGCCACCCGGGGGCTCAACTGGACACCCCGGCCGGGGTGAACTCGATGTGGAGCTCGTGCAGGCCGCGCAGGACCCACGTGGGCTCGTACACGAAGCGACGGGCCGACGGCGGGCCGTGGCGTTCCTCGGAAAGCCGGATGTCGTGCATCCGGTCGAGGATGCGCTCGATGCTCACGCGGCCTTCCGCCCGCGCCAAAGGACCGCCGGGACAGGCGTGGACGCCGCGCCCGAACGCAATGTGCGCCTTGGCATTGGGCCGGTCGATCCGGAACTCGGCAGGGCACTCGAAGAGCCGAGGGTCGCGGTTGGCGGCGCCGTTCAGCAACATCACGGGCGTGCCGGGGGCGATGTCGATGCCGGCGACGTTGACGTGCCTACGGGAGAGGCGGAAATCCGCCTTGACCGGGCTCTCGATCCGCAACGCCTCTTCGATGAACCCGGGGATGCGGTCCTTGTGCGCCCGCAACTCGTCCTGGAGCTCGGGGTATTCGGACAGGTATTTCAGGCCGACCGCAAGCAGCCGCGCCGTCGTCTCCTGGCCGGCGGCGAAAAGGAAGGTCGCCGTCCGGACGAGATTCGTGACGTCGGGCGTGCTCCCGTCGGGGTAGGTCGCGAGAGCGAGGTCGGTGAGCACGTCACCGCGGGGGTCCTTGCGCCTGTCCTCGATGTACCGCGCGAAGTACTCGTCGAGCCAGAACAGGGCGTTGGCGGACATGCCCTCTTGCTCGGCCCCGAGCTGGCCCGGGTTCCCGCTCAACCCGAAGCCCTCGCGGAAGCGCTGGTGATCGGCCTCGGGGACGCCGAGGACGTCGGCCACCACGAGCATGGCAAAGGGCTGCGTGTAGGCCTTGATGAATTCGCAGTGGCCATCGCGCACGAACTCGTCGATCTGGCGGTCGGCCAACCGCCACATGAACGCCTCGTTCTCCTTGAGCCGCTTCGGCGTCAGCAACCGCATGATCAAGGCCCGCTCCTGTGTGTGTTGCGGCGGATCCATGGTGACCATGTGCTCGTACATCGGCAGTGAGGCGCGATTGCCGTCGATGATGTCGCTCACGTCGTCGCCTTCGAGCGGCACCGGAAAGGTGGCGAAGGGCCCGACGACCGAGTTACACGACGAGAAGTCCTCGTTGTTGAAGTAGATCTGCGACGCCTCTTCGTACCCGGAGACCGCCATGACCCCGTGGTGCGCCGTCTTCGCGACCGGACAGCGCGCACGGAGGTGGTCGAAATAGGGGTACGGATCCTCGTTCAGCGACTCGTCCGTGAAGAAGTCGACCGACTCGTAGTCCGTCATTGGCAGCTCCCTCTCCCAGGCTCAACGTCAGCTGTGCAGGTGCTCAGCGCGGATGCTGTGCGACTGCTTAGCACGCTGTCGCGGAAAGCGTCAACGAGCAGGCGAGCGACACGGCTCGTCGGCCCCGAACGGCAGATGAGCCGGCGGGGTAGCTAGCGACTGTGTGGCCTTCTGGATCGTACGGCCGAGTCGGTGGCGCGGGGGCTGACCGCTCAGGCTCCCTTATAGACGCGGCCGTCCTTCATCACGAAGCGCACGTCCTTCGTCGCCTTGATGTCCTCGGAGGGATCGCCGGGCACGGCGATGATGTCGGCGAGGTATCCGGGGGCCAACTGTCCCAGATCGTGGGCGCGCTCGATCAGATCGGCGCTCGTCATCGTCGCCGCTTGCAGTGCCTGCATCGGCGTCATCCCGCGGTCGACCATGGCGATCAGCTCGTCGGCCTGCGTGCCGTGCGGGATAGCGGGCGCGTCCGACCCGCACGCGATCTTCACGCCGGCAGCGAGGGCGCGGCCGAACATGCGACGCGCCTGCGGGAAGATCTCGGCTGCCTTCTTCTGCAGGATGGGGTGGATGCGGTCCACGGCCATGTGGTCCGCGAGCGCGGTGGTGCCGACGAGGAACGTGCCGCTGTCGGCCATCAACTTCACGGTGTCGTCGGTGGCGAGCGACCCGTGCTCGATGCAGTCGACCCCGGCACGGACACATGCCCGGATGCCGGCATCGCCGTGCGCGTGCGCCGCGACCCGGAGGCCGTTGCGGTGGGCATCGTCGACGATGGCGTCGAGCTCTTCGTCCGAGTACTGCTGGGCGCCGGCCGCGCTCGAGAACGACATCACGCCACCGGACGCCGAGATCTTGATCAGCTTGGCGCCGTGCTTGATCTGGTAGCGCACGGCCTTGCGCACCTCGGGCACGCCGTTCGCGATGCCCTGCTCGACGCTCTGCGGCATGATCCCCGGGGCCAGTCCTTGGAACATGGTGGGATCGAGATGGCCCCCCGTCGGCGTGATGGCGTGACCGGCCGGGAAGATGCGCGGGCCGGGGAACCAGCCTTGGTCGACCCCTTTCATGAGGTCGACGTCGAGGAGGAACCCGGCCGTGTACACCATCAGTCCGAGATTGCGCACGGTGGTGAAGCCGGCCATGAGTGTGGTGGCGCAGTTCACCACGCCGCGCAAGGACCGGTAGACGGGCGTGTCCTTCACGCCGTGCATCGGATCGGGCAGCCCTTCGGGGCCGCCCGGGCCCCCGATGAGCATGTTGAGCTCCATGTCCATGAGGCCGGGGAGGAGCGTCACGTCGCCGAGGTCGATCTCCTCCGCCGGGCTCGGGACCTCCTTCGGGTTGACCGCCGCGATCTGGTTGCCGTCGACGACCACCACGGCCGGTGACCGCACCTCGCCAGTCTCGACGTCGGCCCAGCGCGCCGCTTTCAGCACGGTCACGTCGCTCATACTGCGTCCCCTTTCGGTGTCGGTGCTCCGGAGCGGTACCCGGCGGGAAGGCCATCGGCGCCGGCACGGTGTGCGGGTCGCCCGGCTGTCCGGGGACTCAGAGGTACCACGCCCCGTTGACGTTGATCTGTTGTCCCGTGATGTACCCCGCCTCCTCGGAGCACAGGAAGGCTGTGGCGGCAGCGATGTCCGCAGGCGTGCCCAGCCGACCCAGGGGGGCCCGCGCCACGATCTGGTCCATGCTGCCCAAGGTGCCCGCCTCGAGCGGGCGCCGCATCATCGGCGTGTCGATCGCGCCCGGCGGGATGGTATTGACCGTGATGCCGTGCGATGCGAGGTCCAGCGCGAGTGCCTTGGTCAGCGCGATGACACCGCCCTTCGACGCGACGTAGTGCGCCATGCGCTTGGTGCCCGACTGCGCGGAGGACGACGAGATGGTGACGATGCGACCCCACCCCGCCTCCACCATGTCGGGCAGGACGGTCTGCACGCAGTGGAACGTGCCCGTGAGGTTGACGGCGAGCATCCGCTCCCACGCCTCCACCGTGATGTCGGCGAACTTCACGAAGCCCTCGATGCCCGCGCTCGTGACGAGGATCCCCACGGGCCCGAACGCACCCCGGGCTTGGCCCACGGCCGCCTCGACGGCCGCCCGGTCGCTGACATCGACGCTGACAGGGAGCGCCCGCCCGCCCTCACTCTCGACTTCCTTCGCCACGCGCTCGGCCGCGTCGACGTCGATGTCGAGCACGGCGACGGCGTGGCCCTGCGCCGCCAGTCGGTGGCAGATGGCCTCTCCCATGCCGCTGCCGCCGCCCGTCACCGCCGCCGTTCGTGCCGTCTCTCCCACGTCGCGCCGCCTCCCCTTGCTCTAAGCGTCCCTGGTGGAAAGCATGCTATACCGTAGATGAGAACGCCATTTCCACGTCGAGGAGAGCCCGATCATGCGGATGGGACTGCAGGTCAGCGCCGACCGGGGTCGCTACGCCACCAAAGTGGAGAAGCTCCAGGCCGACGCGCGCTGGGCCGACGAGGCGGGCCTCGACACCGTCTGGACGCCGCAGATCCCCGACGAGTTCGACGTAATGACCGCGGCGACCCTGCTCGGCGCCGCCACCTCGCGCGTCGAGATCGGCACCTCGGTGGTGCCGATCCAACCTCGCCATCCCATCGTGTTGGCGCAGCAGGCGTTGTCGACGCAGGCGGTGAGCGGCGGCCGCTTCACCTTGGGCCTCGGGGTGTCGCACCACTGGATCATCGAAGACATGCTCGGCCTCCCGTACGAACGGCAGGCCACCACGATGCGCTGTTACCTCGACGTGCTGGACAAGGCGCTGGCCGGTCCGGGTCTCGTCGAGGTCGACAACGAGTTGTTCCATATCCGCAACCCGCTCGACGTAACCGACATCACGCCGACGCCGGTCATGATCGCCGCCTTGGGCCCGGTGATGCTGCAGCTGGCGGGCCAGCGCACAGCGGGAACGGTCCTGTGGCTCGCCGACGAGCGCACCATCGGCGGCCACGTCGTCCCGCAGATCACGAAGGCCGCTGAAGCGGCGGGCCGGCCGGCCCCCCGGGTGATGGCCGGCGTGCCCGTGTGTCTGTGCGGCGACGACCAGATCGAGGCCGCGACCGAGCGAACGAACAAGACGTTGAGCGAGGTGGTGGACTCACCGAACTACGCGCGCCTGATGCAGCACGGCGACGCCCGCAACATCGGCGACGTCCTCATCTGCGGCAGCGAGGCCACCATGGAGAAGCGGATGCGGAGCTTTGCCGACGCCGGGGTCACCGATCTCAATTGCCGCATCGTCCCGCTCGGCGAGGGCCGCGACCAGATCAAGGCGTCGGCGGAGCGCACCCGGGAATTCCTGGCGGCGGTCGCGCCGTCGCTGCGCGCCGGCGGCTGAAGACGCTCCGTATCCTCCCGCCCGGCCTTAGCGAGCGGTGCGCCTCACTTCGAGCCGGTCACGATGCCCCGGGCGACGAACTCCCACATCTCGTCGGCGGCCGAAGCGTTGTCGTGCGATTCGGTCCCGCTGATCGTCGACGCGTAGGCGGCGTTGAACATGATGGTGGAGAGGATGCTGCCGGCCACGTCCTCACCGGCAAACGAGGATCGCACGGCGCCCGCCTCGACGGCATCCGCCAAGGTCTTCTCGAGCAGCGCGACCAGCGGCACGAACGCCCGCGACGCCTCCTCCTGATGGGCGGTCAACAGCTGGTGACAGAACTCTGCGAGGACCGGTGTGGGGTTGCTCTTCGACGCCCGGCCCTTGGGTGCGGGCAGGCACATGCGGTAGTACTCGACCACGAAGCAGTGCAGACGATCGAGCGGGCTTCGCTCCTTGGCCAGTTGGTCCTCGAGCCGCTCCGCCGTCGAGCGGATCGCCTCGTCGAAGAGCGCCAACAGCAGCTCGTGCTTCCCGGCGAAGTATTGGTAGAAGCTGCGCAGCGACTGCCCGGAGCGGTCGACGACCTCTTGGACCGTGAAGTCACGGCCGGACTCGGCGCTGGCAAGGAGCTCGAAACCGGCATCGAGGAAGCGCTGCACCCGGCCTTCGCTCCGGACGCGGGCCGAGTCGAGCGAGCGGGCAACCGCCAGATCCCGCCGGCGCACCGGGGCATCCGGTCCGGCAGCCGCATTGGCATCGTCAGCGGAGGTCATCGCCCGAGTGTATCGGGTTACCCCGAATTGAGAGCGGGACTCTCCCCCACGGAGGAGCCGCTGCGAAGAAAATCTGCAAAGCAGGTTCCCGCAAACGTGCCGCTGGTCGGGCGGACCGGGGCCTCACCATACCTGCACGGCCCATTGCAGATTTTGAGAATGCTGTTATCGTGACGGCGCATGGACCCGGCGCCGACCGCTGACATCATCGAGCTCCAACAAGTCCTCGCCCGCTACGCGGTCGGCATGACCCGCGACGACGTCGAGGCGGTGATGGAGGTGTTCACCCCGGACGGCACCTACAGCGCCTTCGGCACGACGTACGCGCTGAGGGACTTCCCCACCCTGGTGGCCGCCGCCCCGAAGGGCCTCTTCCTCACCGGCACCCCGGTCCTCGACCTTGACGTCGAGGAAGGCACCGGCAGCGGGTACCAGACGCTGTGCTTCGTCGAACAGACAACGCACGACATGCGTATCGGGTGGTACACCGACACGTACCGCAAGACCGACCGCGGGTGGCGCCTGCAGACGCGCTCGATGACGTTCCTGCGGCGCAGCGGCGCCCGGGACTCCGGCAAGGAACACGACCCGGGCCGCCCGCTGCCGTCGTCCTCGGACGCCTAGGCACGCGGGGAGTCGTCGTGGAGCTGGCGGAGTTCAAGATGGCCGTCGACCGTTGGCTCGACGACAACGCCGGCGAGCTCGAGCCCGACTTCGAGGGCATCGGGACGCTGGACGAGCAGATGGCACAGCTGCGCAAGATCATGCGGCTCGGGTA
>DATAYX010000174.1:0-6388 GCA_036272355.1 Acidimicrobiales bacterium | reverse complement strand
CGACGCCGTCGTGAGCTTCCTCGGGCCCACCGGCCTGCCCTTCACCGACGTGTACAACGGCTGCGCCACTGCGGCCAGCGCGCTCACGCAGGCGGCGAACACGTTGCGCCTGGGCGACCACGAGATCGGAATGGCCATCGGCATGGACAAGCACCTGCCGGGTGCGTTCGCCGCAGACCCGCTCGACTACGGCGCGCAGCGATGGTACGGCGAGACCGGCCTCTTCCTGACACCGAAGTTCTTCGCCATGAAGATCCAGCGCTACATGCACGACTTCGGCATCAGCGCCGAGACTCTGGCAAAGGTGGCGGCGAAGAACTACCGCAACGGCGCCCTGAACCCCAACGCCTTCCGCCGCAAGCCGCTCAGCGAGGAGGAGATCCTCGCCTCGCCGATGGTGAACGACCCGTTGACCCAGTACATGTTCTGCTCACCTGACGAGGGCGCGGCCGCCGTCGTCCTGTGCCGGGCGGACGTAGCGCACCGCTACACGTCGGCGCCGCTCTACCTGCGGGCCTCGGTGGTGCGCACCCGGCGGCTCGGTGCCTTCGAGGTGCACAGCCCCTGGTTGCCGCTCGAGCGCGCCGACGCGCCCACGGTGGACGCGTCGCGGGCTGCCTACGAGATGGCCGGCGTGGGGCCCGATGACGTCGACGTGGTGCAGCTGCAGGACACCGACGCCGGGGCCGAGGTCATCCACATGGCCGAGAACGGCTTCTGCAAGGACGGGGAACAGGAAGCGCTGCTCGCCGAGGGCGCCACCGAGATCGGGGGCTCGCTGCCCGTCAACACCGACGGCGGTCTCATCGCGAACGGCGAGCCGATCGGGGCGTCGGGCCTGCGGCAAATCCACGAGCTCGTGCTGCAGCTGCGCGGCGCGGCGGGTGAGCGCCAGGTCGCCGGGTCGCCCCGCGTCGGCTACAGCCAGCTGTACGGCGCGCCGGGCACCGCCGGCGTGGCGATCGTCTCCACCTGAGACGGGCTCAGGCGGCGAACGGCATCCTCATGACTTCGGCGAGGTTGCCGCCCATGACCTTGGCCACGTCCTCGTGGGACAGCCCGTCGAGCTCCTTGACGTAACTCAGCGGCTCGGCCATCCCCTCGATGTGGGGGAAGTCCGACCCGAACACCACGTTCTCGGCACCGATGAGGTCGATGAGGCCCATGGGGTCATCCTCGTGGAACGGGTGGACCCAGATGTTGCGCTTGAACACCATCAGCGGGTCTTCGTCGTAGAGGTGCGGCTCACGCTCGTAGGAGTGCGTGACGGCGTCGACGATGGGGCGCACCCAGGCGGATCCGTTCTCGACGGGCAGGATGCGCAGCGTCGGGAAGCGGGTGAGCAGTCCGTGTCCGATGAGCGATGCGACCGTGTCGAAGATGCCGCGGCTCTGCGTGTGCGCGAGGTCCGAGAACGCGGACTTGCCTCCCGCGAAGGGAAGGAGCTCGCCCCCGTGGGTCCCGTTCCAGTCGTTGTAGTAGCGGGTCATCCCGTCGTCGGAGGCGTGCATGCCGACGGCGATGTCCGCCTCGGCGACCTTCGCCCAGAACGGGTCGAACTCTGGCAACGCGAACGAGCGCCGGCCTTCGTAGCCGGGAACCGGCGCGGGGCGGATGAGGATGATCTTGGCGCCGCGCTCGAGGACCCACTCGAGCTCCTTGATCGCCTCGCTCACGATGGGCAGGGTGATGACGGGCGTCGGGAAGATTCGGTCCTCGTAATTGAAGGTCCAGTGCTCGTGCATCCACTGGTTCAGTGCGTGCACGACGACGTGGGTGGCCTTCGGGTCGTCGGCGAGGCGCTCTTCGAGCAGGCTCGCCAGCGTCGGCCACATGAGCGCCCGGTCGAGACCGAGCTCGTCCATGATCTTGAGCCGCGGCTCGGGAGCAAAGAAGCCCTCGGGTGAGCGCATCGCCTCGCCGATCAACTCACGGCGCGACTTCCCTTCGGGGTTGCCCTCCTTGAAGTACGCCTCCTGCGCGCCGGGGCGACCCACGACCTCGAAGGTCGGGTTCGGGATGTACTCAGAAATGACATTGCGGACCGCGATCTTCGTGCGCCCGTTCACCTGGACGTACTTGACCAGCCCCTCGTATCCCTTCGGCAGGAACTTGGTGAACGCGTCCGTCGTCTCGTACATGTGGTTGTCCGCGTCGAAGACGGGAAAGTCGACAACACCCTTTGACATGGCCACCTCCGCAGCAGGATCACGATCGGTGCGGGCGAGCCCCACACCGCTTTTCAACATCGACGTCAATATTATACCCTGATCCCGTCCCGGCGAACATTCCGCGACGTGGGCGCCCCGGCTCGGGCACGGGGCCAGCGAAGAGAGGAGACATCCATGGCGACCTACGTGCTGGTGCACGGGGGCGGGCACGGGGGCTGGTGCTACCAGCGGGTGGCCCGGCACCTGCGCGCCGAGGGCCACGAGGTGTACACCCCGACCCTCACCGGGCTCGGGGAGCGCGCACACCTGTTGGACGAGCGGGTTGACCTGGAGCGCCATGTCACCGACGTGGCCGCCGTCCTGCGTTTCGAGGATCTGCGCGACGTGATCCTGGTCGGGCACAGCTACGGCGGCATGGTGATCACCGGCGCCGCCGACCGGGAGGCGGGTCGGGTGGGTCGTCTCGTCTACCTGGACGCCGCGACGCCGGTGAACGGTCAGTCCCTGGAGGACGTGGCCGGGCCGGTGATCAACGCGGTGCGGCCGATGGGCCAGGTCGTCGACGGCATCGAGCTGGTCCTGTGGCCCGCCCCGGACGCGGGCCTGCTCTACGGCGTGACCGACCCCGACGACCTCGCCTGGATGGCGGAGCGGCTGACGCCCCACCCGTGGAAGTGCTTCGACCAGCCGCTCGCGCTCGCCAACGAGGACGCGCTCTGGGCGATCCCGCAGTTCCACGTCGTCTGCACGTCGACGCTGCGGACACGGGACCAGGACCAGATGGCCCGCGCCAGGGCCGAGGGGCGGCTCTGGGACATCGACACGGGACACGACCTGATGATCACCGAGCCGGAACGGACGACGGACGCATTGCTCCAGGTCGCCACGGCCTGACCAGCGCGGCGTCTCCAAGTCGTGTATTACAGAACCGTTACAAGAGCGAGTGACGCCTAGGGGGTTGGATCGATGAGACTTCGGGATCACACGGGAACTCGGGGGGGACGCCTGCACCGGCGAGTGGCGCGGGTCGGCCTGGCGGCGCTGATGGCCGGCGGGGTGACCGCCGGCGCCGTGGGCGCACTCTCGACTACGGCCGGCGCGGCGACATCGGGGGCGCCGATCACCCTCGCCATGATCTCGTCGCTCACGGGGCCCGGGTCGGCGGAGTTCAGCCAGGCGGCGGCCGGTTTCAAGGCGCGGATCGCGCTGCAGAACGCCGAAGGAGGCGTGAACGGGCACAAGCTCGTCGGTCTGGTCCTCGACGACCAGACAAGCCCCACTGCCATCGCCACGGCGGTACAGGACGCGCTCGCCAGGGGGGCCTTCGGCATCGTGTCGACCAGTCCCCTCTTCTTCTTGGCCGCCAAGACCCCCCAACAACAGGGCGTGCCCGTGACCGGTGGGTTCTTCGACGGGCCTGAGTGGGGGACGCAGCCCTACACGAACATGTTCGCGTCGGACGCCGGCAGCGTCGATCCCAAGTACCCGGTCAACAGGGGCTTCGGAACGTTCATCAGACAACATGGGGGCAGTGTCCTGTGCTCCTACGGCTACGGCATCTCGCCGTCGTCCACGCGCTCGGCGGTCGGCACCGCCGACTCGATCAAACTCGCGGGCGGCACGGTCGGCCAACTCGACACCTCGATCCCGTTCGGCTCCGTGGCCATGACCACGCCGGCGCTCGTGGCGAAGCAGAAGGGGTGCGACACCTTCTATGCCGGGCTCGACGACAACTCGAACTTCGCGCTGGCCTCGGCGCTCAAGGAGGCGGGAGTGAAGCCCAAGGTCATGGTCTTCCCGACCGGCTTCGAGTCACAGCTGGTCCACTCGCCCTCGTGGGGCGCGGTGCAGGGTGGCTACTTCGTTTCGGAGTTCCGGCCGTTCCAGCTGCCCGACGCGGGGACGCATCAGATGCAGTCCGCCCTCGAAAAGTACGAGCACTTCAGCAGCAGCCAGTTCCCGAACTTCAGCCAGTACGAGTCGTGGCTGGGTGCCGACCTGATGATCCAGGGACTGCAGCATGCGGGCAAAAACCCGACCAGGTCCGGCGTGATCAACGCGCTCCGCAGCATCAAGAGCTACAACGGCAACGGGTTGCTGCCGCAGACGATCAACTACTCGACGATCTTCGGGCACAACCTCCCACAGGCCTGCGAGTGGTACATGCTCGCTGAGAAGAACGGGTTCGTCCCTGCTTCGAGCTCGCCGGTCTGCGGCAAGGACGTTCCGGGAACGACGACGGCGTCCTAGTCCTCGATGGAGATCGCGTTCTTCGGGCAGGACCGCACGGCTTCCATCAGCTTGTCGCGCAGCTCCTCGGAAGGGTTCTCGTCGAGGACGTAGAGGAAGTCGTCGTCGCGCACCTCGAACACCTCGGGGAGGATGCCCATGCAGAGGGCGTTGCTCTCGCACTGGTCGAAATCCACGACGACTCGCATCAACGGTGCCTTTCCGGTTTGATCGGGCGTACCGATGCTATGTCCGCCGCCGGGATGCGGTCCCCTTCGAGCCGTCGGATGATGTCCTCCGCGAAGGTGACCGTCTCGGCGTGCCCGGTCGTCATCCCGAGCATCGCCTGCTCGATGACCAGAAAGGTCGAGATGCTCGTGAGCAGGACCGTACAGACGATCGGGGGGTACTCCGTCTCGTCGATCTCGTAGCGCGCCAGCACCATGCGGAAAGCCTCGAGCAGCCCCGCCCGGTACCGCTCGGCCGAGTCCGAGAGCTCGGCCCGGATGGCCTTGCGATGGTTGGCGAGAGCGGTGAATTCCATCGTCAAGGCGGTCCCGCGTGGATCGCGGCTGAGGTCCCACAGCGACCACAGGGGTTGCGCCGAGTCGACGGCGCGGGCCTGGCGCTCGAGACCCTGATCCGCCCGGCGACGGAACAGGGCGAGGAACAGGTCGTCCATCGTCCGGAAGTAGTAGTGGACGAGCTGGGGCTTCAGGCCGGCGCGGGCCCCGATGCGGCGCGAGGTGACGGCGGCGTAGCCCTCCTCCAGCATCAGCCTCTCGGCGGCATCGAGGAGGGCGCCGCGCGTCTTCGAGGTCTCGGTTCCGATTCGTCGGGCCGTCGTGCTCATGAGAGGGCGCTCAGATGTACATGCCGCCGTTGACCCCGACGATCTGGCCGGTGATGTATCCGCCCTCGTCGGAACACAGATACGAGCAGGCGCTCGCGATGTCGTCTGGAGTGCCGGCGCGCCCGAGCGGGACCATCTTGCCCAAGACATCGACGCTGGGCACGTGCCCCTCGGCCTCGCCCTTGCGGGCCATCGGCGTGTCCACGATCGTCGGGGGGATCGTGTTCGCCGTGATGCCGCGGTCGGCCAGCTCCCGGGCGAAGGCCTTGGTGAGCCCGATGACGCCGCCCTTGGACGCGACGTAGTGCGCCATGTTCGGCGCGCCGGACTGGGCGCTCGACGAGGAGATGGTGACGATGCGGCCCCAGCCCGCCTCGATCATGTCGGGCACGGCCAACTGCAGGCAGGTGAAGGTGCCGGTCAAGTTGACCGCCAGGACGCGGTCCCACTTCTCGGCCGAGATGTTCGCAATCGGATCGAAGGCCTCGATGCCCGCACTCGTCACCACGATGGTCACGGGACCGAGGTCATGGCGGACGGTGTCGTACACGCGCTCGAGCGCCTCCCGGTCCCCCACGTCCGCCTCGTAGGCGGCCGCCGTGTAACCCTGGCCCGTGAGCACCGCGGCGACCCGGCGCACGCCGTCGCCGTCGAAGTCGAGCAAGGCCACCGCGTGCCCGTCCGCGGCCAGCCGGCGGGCGACGCCCTCGCCGATGCCGGATGCGGCGCCGGTGACCACCGCCACCCGCGCGCTCACCTGGACACCTCCCCCGGTGTGAACTCGATGTGGAGCTCGTGCAGGCCGCGGAGGACCCAGGTCGGCTCGTACTCGAAGTGACGGGCCGACGGCGGGCCGTGATGCTCCTCCGAGAGCCGGATGTCGTGCATCCGGTCGAGGATGCGCTCGATGCTCACCCGGCCTTCCGCCCGTGCCAACGGGCCGCCGGGGCAGGCGTGGACGCCGCGCCCGAACGCGATGTGCGCCTTGGCGTTGGGCCGGTCGATCCGGAACTCTGCGGGGCACTCGAACAGCCGCGGATCGCGGTTGGCCGCGCCGTTCAGCAGCATCACCGGTGTGCCCGGGGCGATGTCGACACCGGCGACGTTCACGTTCCGGCGGGACAGGCGGAAGTCC
>DATAYX010000173.1:0-2346 GCA_036272355.1 Acidimicrobiales bacterium | reverse complement strand
CACGCGCCATCCCCGCCGGCGTCCTCGCGGTGGCCGAGTCCGGGATCCGCGACGCAGGCGACGCGCGGCGGCTGGCGGAAGCCGGCTACGACGCCATCTTGGTGGGGGAGGCGCTCGTGCGCGCGGACGACCGGGCCGGCCGATTGCGCGAGCTCACCGGGCACCCGGTGGGGCGGCGTTGAGGACGTGAGCGGCCCGCTGCTCGTCAAGATCTGTGGGATCACCTCGGAGGCCGACGCCCTGCTCGCCGTGAGCCTCGGTGCCTCCGCGGTCGGGTTCATGTTCGCCCCCTCGCCCCGGCAGATCCCGGTCCAGCTCGCCGGGGACATCGCGAAGCGGCTGCCCGAGCACATCCTCACCGTCGGCGTGTTCCGGAACGAGGCGCCGCAGCGCGTGGTCGAGGCCGTGCACACCGCGGGCCTGGGCGCGGCGCAGCTGCACGGCCAGGAGACAGCCGAAGACACGAAATGGGTCCGGGCCCGGTTGCCGCTGGTGATCAAGGCGTTCCGCGCCGGCGAGCGCACCATCACCCGGTTCGAGGAGTTCGGCGCCGACTACCTCATGGTCGACGGGGACAATCCGGGATCGGGCCAGGTCTTCGACTGGCGCCTGGCCGAGGGGGTGGTCGACCACCAGCGTCTGATCGTGTGCGGCGGCTTGCGACCCGACAACGTGGCGCAGGCCGTCGAGTACCTCCGGCCGGGGGGGGTCGACGTCTCGACCGGTGTCGAGTCCGCACCGGGCCGCAAGGATCCCCTGTTGATGCGCGACTTCATCACGAACGCCCGGCGCGCCCACGCCGAGACGGCGGGACGGGACCCCGTGGAGACCGAAGACGAGGAAGAGCCCTACGACTGGAGGGAGGCATGACGGAGGCCAGCCGCATGAGCCGTCCCGGCCCCGACGGCCGGTTCGGTGAATTCGGCGGCCGCTTCGTGCCGGAGGCGCTCATGCCGGCCTGCCTCGAGCTCGAGAAGTGGTTCGACGATGCCTGGGCCGACCCCGCGTTCCGGTCCGAGCTCGACGGCCTGCTGCGCACGTACGGGGGGCGCCCGACGCCGGTCACCGAGTGCGCGCGCCTCTCGGAGCGCCTGGGGGTCCGCGTCCTGCTCAAACGCGAGGACCTCGCGCACACCGGTTCGCACAAGCTGAACAACGTGGTCGGTCAGGCGCTGTTGACCAAGCGGATGGGCAAGAGCCGCATGATCGCCGAGACCGGGGCGGGACAGCACGGCGTCGCGACGGCGACCGCGGCCGCGCTGTTCGGGCTCGAGTGCACGGTCTTCATGGGCGAGGTCGACACCAAACGCCAAGAGCTCAACGTGTTCCGCATGGAGCTGCTCGGTTCCGAGGTCCGGCCGGTGACCTCGGGCAGCCGCACGCTCAAGGACGCGGTCAACGAGGCGTTGCGCGAGTGGGTCGCGAGCGTGGAGGACACGCACTATTGCATCGGGTCCGTCATGGGCCCCCACCCCTTCCCCTACATGGTGCGCCAGTTCCAACGGGTCGTCGGCGAGGAGGCGCACGCCCAGTGCCGGTCGCTGTTGGGCGGCTCGGATCCCGACGTGGTCGTGGCCTGCATCGGGGGCGGATCCAACGCGGCGGGGACGTTCGCCGGCTTCGTCGACACGGACGCGCGCCTGGTCGGCGTCGAGGCCGCCGGCGGGGCCGCGATCACCAACGGGATCCCCGGCGTCCTGCACGGCATGCACTCGCTGCTGCTCCAGGACGAGGCCGGCCAGATCGAAGAAGCGGAATCCATCTCCGCCGGACTGGACTATCCAGGGCTGGGGCCCGAGCACGCGCACCTCGCCGCGATCGGCCGGGCCGAGTACACGATGGCGGACGACGCCGAGGTGCTCGACGCATTCCGCCTCTTGAGCCACACCGAGGGGATCATCCCGGCGCTCGAATCGGCGCACGCCGTCGCGTGGGTCGCGCGCAGCGCCGGCACCGACGCGCTGCCCGCGGGCTCCACCGTGCTGCTCACGCTCTCGGGTCGCGGCGACAAGGACGTGGCCCAGGTCCGCGAGATCCTCGGCCGCGCCCACGATGCCTGAGCTCGAAAAGGAGCTCCGGAGCCGACGCGACGCGGGCCGCAAGCTCCTGATTCCCTATCTCATGGGCGGCATGACCGACGACTGGGGCGAGGCCCTGGCGGCCATCGTCGCCGCCGGAGCCGACGCGGTCGAGGTCGGCATCCCTTTCTCGGACCCGATGATCGACGGCTCCGTGATCCAGGAGGCGGCTTTGCGCGCGCTCGGGCGGGGCACGGTGCCCGAGGACGTGCTCGACGGCGTCGCCCGCGCCGAGGCGCCCGTCCCGATCGCCGTGATGACCTATTAC
>DATAYX010000172.1:0-2692 GCA_036272355.1 Acidimicrobiales bacterium | reverse complement strand
CACGCAGGCGGCGACGAGCTCGGGGCGCGTCGTCTCGATCTCGATGTCGTCGAAGCGCAGGCGGTGGTACGCACCCTGCTGCTCCTTGTCCTCCATCTCGGCCTGGGCCACCGCGGTCTGGTAGTCGACGTCCCACATCGTCGGTGCCTCGGAGGAGTACGCCTCGCCGCGGGCCAAGTTGTGGAGGAACATCCGCTGGCTCGTGCGCCGGGCCCGGTCGCCGATGGTGGCATAGGTCCGTTGCCAGTCGACAGACAGGCCGACGCACCGCCACAGCTCCTCGAAGGCCTGCTCGTCTTCGGCCGTCAGGCGCTCGCAGAGCTCGATGAAGTTGGGCCGGCTGACGGGAATGTCGTCCTTGCCGGGCTCGTCGGGGAGCCGGAAGTCGGGGTCGTAGGGGAGCGAGGGATCGCAGGTCACGCCGAAGTAGGTCTGCACCCGGCGCTCCGTGGGGAGGCCGTTGTCGTCCCACCCCATGGGATAGAAGAGGTTCCAGCCCTGCATGCGGCGGTAGCGGGCGATGGCGTCGGTCTGGACGTAGCCGAAGACCGAGCCCATGTGGAGCGACCCCGACACCGTTGGTGGCGGTGTGTCGATGGAGAAGACGTCCGACCGCGTGGTCGCCGGGTCGAAGCGGTAGGTGCCGTCCTGCTCCCAGGCCGGCGCCCAGCGCTCCTCCAGCCCGTCGAGGGACGGCTTCTCGGGGACGCGGGGCGAGCCGGTCGGGGGGTTCGACATGACCGGGTACCGTACCTGGATGCTGCACCTGCACGACACCGCCACGGGCACGGTCCGGCCCTTCGAGCAGCGCTCGCAGGGGCATGTGTCGATGTACGTCTGCGGCCCGACCGTCTACGACCTGCCGCACATCGGGCACGGCCGCTACAACCTCGTCTTCGACATCCTCCGCCGCTATCTGTTGTTCGGCGGCCAGGCCGTGCAGTACGTCTCCAACATCACCGACGTCGACGACAACATCATCAAGCGGGCCACCGAACAGGGGCGAACCGAACCCGAGGTGGCGCACGAGTTCGAGGAGCGGTGGTGGGAGGCCATGGACGGCCTGGATGTGCTGCGGCCCGACGACAGCCCGCATGCGACCGCGTACATCTCCGACATGGTGGCCTTGGTCGCCGACCTCCTGGCGCGGGACGTGGCCTACGAGACCTCCGACGGCGTGTACCTCGACGTGAGCCAGGTCGACGGCTACGGGCTCCTGGCCCGGCAGAGCCTCGACTCCCTGCGTGCGGGGGCCCGGGTGGAGGAGAACGAAGAGAAGCGCTCGCCGCTCGACTTCGCGGTCTGGAAGAAGGCGAAGGAAGGGGAGCCGTCGTGGAAGGCGCCGTGGGGGGACGGCCGGCCGGGCTGGCACACCGAGTGCGTGGTCATGTCGCTCGATCTGTTGGGCGACGGCTTCGACCTGCACGGAGGCGGCCGCGACCTGGCCTTTCCCCACCATGAGAACGAGAGGGCCCAGGCCGTGGCGGAGGGGCGCCCGTTCGCTCGGCACTGGGTGCACAACGGCTGGGTCGAGGTCGAGGGGACCAAGATGTCCAAGTCCCTCGGCAACTTCACCTCGTTGACGGACCTGTTGAGCCGTGTCGACGGTCGTGCCTACCGCGTGCTCGTCCTGCGGGCGCACTACCGCTCGCCGATCGAGGTGACGCCCGACACCGTTGCCGACGCCGAGAAGGCCCTCGAGCGGCTCGACGCCTTGGCCCGCCGCTTCGGGCTCACCGATCTGCTCGAGCGCAGCGAGCACGGCTATGTCGTGGCCGGCGTGGGCGACGCAACGGACATCGACGCGGGCGCGCTGGCGTCGTTCCGGGCTCGCATGGACGACGACATGGACACGCCGGGCGCGTTGGCCGGGATCTTCGAGTTGGTGAGCCGGGCCAATTCGGCTGCGGACGCCGGTGACGAGTCGGTCGCGGCAGTGCTGGCACACACCGCCGCGGTGTTGTTGGCGGCGCTGGGCGTGTCCCTCCGTGACGAGTCCGGCGAGGTGGACGAGGCGGCCGCCGCACTGGTGGCGGCCCGCGACGAGGCGAGGGCGGCCAAGGACTTCGCCCGCGCCGACGCGCTGCGCGACGAACTGATCGCCCTTGGTTGGACGGTGGAGGACACGCCGTCGGGGACGGCCATCCGGCGCTAGCCGTTGGGGGCCTGGGCGAAGGAATATCCAGGTCAGCGGCGTGAAAATGGGTGTTTCTGGACGGTGCCCAGGGGGTAGGTTACTGTGTAGTAACCAAGGAGCCGGGTGGACGGCGGTCGTGCGCAGGGCGCGGAGACCGTCGTCACGCCGACGCTCCTGACGCCGACAGGACCGGCACGAGGGCCGGATCCGCTGAGGAGGCCGCAGGACATGTCCGACTACTCGCTCGACCTGAACGAGGACCAGATCCAAATCACGAAGTGGGTGCACGAGTTCGCCGAGAACGTCGTGCGCCCCGCCGGCCCGGAGTGGGACGAGCGTGAGGAGACGCCGTGGCCCGTGATCGAGGAGGCGGCCAAGATCGGCCTGTACTCCTTCGACTTCATCGCGCAGGCCTTCTCCGACCCGACCGGGCTCTTGATGTGCCTCGTGAACGAGGAGATGAGCTGGGGCGACGCCGGCATCGCGCTGGCGATCTTCGGCTCGACGCTGGCGGTGGCCGGCATCTTCGCCAACGGCACACCCGAGCAGATCGGC
>DATAYX010000171.1:0-5013 GCA_036272355.1 Acidimicrobiales bacterium | reverse complement strand
GCTCCCGGCGGGACCATCGTGGTGCTCGGTGTGCACTTCGGTCCTGTGCAGCTCGACTGGATGCCTCTGTTCAACAAGGAGGCCAGAGTGATCCCGTCGCTCGGCTACTGCGCCCACGACGGGGTGCGGGAGATGGACGAGGCTGCGGCGATGCTTGCGGAAGACCCCGAGATCGCGAGGACCCTGATCACCCACCGCTTCCCGCTCGAAGACGCCGAGGAGGCCTTCCGGGTGGCAGCCGACCGGAGCGGCGGCGCCATCCGAGTCGTGCTCGAGCCATCGTGAACGCCGCCGACCAGTTCCATATCGGCATCGTCGTTGACGACCTCGACGCCGCGCTCGGGGAGTTCGGCGGTTTATTCGGTTACGAATGGTGCCCTGTCTTCGCGATCGAGACGCCCGTCGTCCTTCCCGAGGGTGAAGTCATGGTCGATCTCCGATTCGTGTATTCGACGACGGAGCCCCGGGTCGAGTTGATCAGGGCCATGCCCGGCACCCCATGGGTCCCCGCCACGGACTCTGGGATCCATCACGCGGGGTTTTGGTCCGATGACATGGCAGGAGACGGGCGCAGCCTCGATGCCTCTGGCTATGCCGAGGAGGCCCGGGGTGTCCTGCCGGACGGCACGCCGATATGGGCCTACTACCGCAGCCCCCGAGGCCTGCGCATCGAGTTGGTGAGCCGACAACTTCAAGCCGGGCTGGAACAGTACTGGGCCGTTCGGTAAACCGAACCTATCGGGATACCGCTGAAGCGCCTTTGTTTGGATCAAGCCACCGGTCGAAGGTCGCGTTTCAGCACCTTCCCTGAAGGGTTCCGGGGCAGCGCGTCGAGGAACGTGACGTCCTTCGGCACCTTGTACTTGGCCAGTTGGCCGGCGCAGTGGGCAATCAGCTCCTCCGCGGTAGCCGAGTGACCCGTGCGCAGAACCACGAAGGCCACCGGCACCTCACCCCACCGTTCGTCCGGACGTCCCACCACAGCAGCTTCGAGTACGGCGTCGTTTTCGTAGAGCACCCGCTCGACCTCGGACCCAGCGATGTTCTCTCCGCCCGAGACGATCATGTCCTTCAGTCGGTCGACGATGAAGAGGTACCCGTCGTCGTCCAGGACCCCGATGTCGCCCGTGTGGAACCAGCCGCCGGCGAAGGCGCGGAGCGTGGCCTCCGCATCGCGCCAGTAGCCCTTGAATACCTTGGGGCCACGCAACACGATTTCCCCACGTTGTCCAGCGGCGACTGGATGGCCTTTTTCGTCCCAGACCTCGAGCTCGAGGTAGACGCAGGGTCGTCCCACGCTCCCGAGTTTCGTGACGAGGTTGTCCCGATCGAGGAACGTGTCGCCGGACACGGTTTCGGTGAGTCCGTAGGCGTCGGCGAACCATGCCGAAGGGAACGTTCGCTGAATGCGTTCGATCAAGGGAATCGGCATCTTCTCACCGCCATTGATGATGACGCGCACCGAGGACAGGTCGCGCTTCTCGACCTCCGGCAGCGCAATGATGGCGTTCACCATCGCTGGCGCGAGCCACACGGTCGTCACCCCTGACCGTTCGATCTCGTCTACGACGGCGGACGCGTCGAATGCGCTGTGGATGATCGTCGTGGCCCCCGCGGCGATCAGTGTGGTCGTGGTCAGGTCGAGCGCGCCGACGTGGTACAGAGGTCCGCAAGCCAAGCCCAGATCATCAACGTTAAAGCCGAACTCGATGAGGTGGGCCAGGTTCTTCCAAGCCAGGTTGGCGTGCGAGAGCATCACCCCCTTGGGGCGGCCCGTCGTCCCGGAGGTGTACATGAGCCTGTGGGTGTCGTCCGCCTCGGTCGGGAACGGATCGAGAACCGATGCACCGGACCGGAGGTCCGCGATCCCGATCCAACCGTCGCGGGCGCCCGGCGCAATGCACACCTTCAGCAGGCCCGGGTCAAGATCTTTGGTGGCATCTGTGGCCAGATCCACGAGGGCGTCGTCGCACACCAGCGCCCGCGCTTCCGAATGCTCGAGGATGTAGCGCACCTCGGGTGCCGCCAGTCTCCAGTTGATCGGCATGACGATCGCGCCCAGATAGTTCGCCGCAAAAACGACTTCGAGAAACTCTGGGCAGTTGTAGGAGAGGAGACCAACCACCTGGCCGGGCCGAACCCCTCTCTGGTGGAGACCCGTTGCAAGGGCGGCCGCTCGACTCGCCATCTCGCCGTAAGTAGTCGCCCTTCCGTCGAAGACCGTGATCGCCCGCTCGGGCGAGCGCTCGGCGTGATGGGCCAACACACCGAACCAGTTGACATCGGCCTTCACAGCTCCCTCCTCTGTCGGTCGGCTTCGGCGACTCCGTAGCGGCCTCCATCACGGAAAGCCCGATGGCAGCCCCAATCCCAACTAGCGTCAGCGTCCGTGAACGCGCAGGCCAACGCCGAATCTCGGCGCAGCCCGAAGTGGGAGTCGCGACGCGAGGCGATCATCGACACGTCAGCGCATCTCTTCGCCCGTCAGGGCTATCACGCCACCGGCATCATGGAACTCTGCGCAGCCAACGACCTGGGAAAGGGCGCCCTCTACCATTACATCGGGTCCAAGGAAGAGTTGTTGGCCGCCATCCATGACCGTGTGATGGACGAAGTCATGATCGGTGCGGACCGGGTCTCCCACGCAACTGGGACCCCGTCGCAGCAGCTCGCCATGCTCGGTGACGAGTTGCTGGACGTCATCCACCGCTACCCCGACCACGTCTGGGTCTTCCTGCACGAGTTCCCCGCTTTGAGCGGACCGAGGGCTGACAGGTTCCGGAGCCGGCGCCGCGAATACGAGCGCCGTGTGGAGGAGGTATTGCGAGCGGGCGTGGAATCCGGCGAGTTCCGTGACATCGATCCCTGGTTGACCGCCCGGGCGTGGCTGGGGATGCACAACTACACCTATCTCTGGCTCAAGCCGGGCGGTCGACTCGCTGCCGTTTCGGTTGCGAAGCCCTTCGCCGAGATCTTCATGCACGGAATCACCAAGCCGTCCGGTCGGGGAACCTGAACGAGGGTCACGGGGCCGAGTAGCCGCCGTCGACGACGAGCGCGGCTCCGGTCGTCCACCGCGACTCGGTGGCCGCCAGATACGAATACGCGCCGACGAGGTCGTCCGCCGAGCCGATCCCGAGCGGGTGCCGTGCTGCAATCGTGTCGAGGGCCTCTTCGGGCAGCCCAGTGTGTATCCCCGATCGGAACGTGCCCGGACACACACAGTTGACCCGGATCCCGTCTCGGGCGTACTCGACTGCGGCAACCTTGGCGAGTTGGATCACCGCGGCCTTGGTGGCGCAATAGGGAGCCGAGTGCGACCACGCCGTGAGACCCGCCACCGAAGCCGTGAGGATGATCGAGCCTGACTGCTTCTCCCGCATGACGGGCACCGCCGCCCGGATTGCGTTCACCGCCCCGAGGACGTTGACGTGGAACGAACGCTCCCAGTCCTCCGTAGCGAGGTTGTGGATTCGCCCGTTCGGAGACAGGATGCCCGCGTTGCTGATCAGGACGTCGAGTCCGCCGAATTGCTCGACGGCCAGCTGCACGACTGCTTGCACCTGGCCGAAGTCGCTGACATCGGCCAAGGCCGTTTCGATCGGGCTCTCCGTTGCCTTCACCGCCTCCACGGTCGCGTCCAGTGACTCCTGGGAGAGGTCGCTCAGCACGAGTGCGGTGTTCGGCTCGCCGGCCAACCGGCGCGACAGCGCCAGGCCCAGTGCCCCTCCGGCGCCGGTGATAGCGACGACGCGTCGCGACGCCTCATGCGCAATTAGAGAGGACTCGGGGGTTTCAACTTGACTCGACATAGCCTCCGGCTTGTACCGGTCAGTACAGTACACAATGGTGACGAAGGTCGAAAAAGGTTCAGCGGCGTTCTCGGGGTCAGATTTACTCGAGATGCAGCGGCGCATGCTGCTCATCCGCGGCTTCGAGGAACGCGTCGCGGGCCTCTACCGTGATGGACTCGTTCCCGGTTTCGTCCACCTGTCGATCGGTCAGGAGGCCTCGGCGGTGGGCGCTTGCTGGCCGCTGCGCTCGGACGATGTCATCACCTCCACTCATCGCGGCCATGGACACTGCCTGGCCAAAGGACTCGACCCGTTCGGCATGTTCGCAGAGCTCATGGGCCGCGCGGACGGAACGAACCGTGGTCGAGGGGGATCCATGCATATCGCGGATCCGAAGATCGGGATCTTCGGTGCCAACGGCATCGTCGCTGCGGGTCTGCCTATCGCGGTGGGCGCGGCGACAGCGTCGCAGATCCGCGGCGTGGAAACGGTTGCGGTGGCTTTCTTCGGTGACGGCGCTGTAGCCCAGGGAGCGTTCCACGAAGCGCTCAACCTTGCGGCCGTCTGGAAGCTGCCAGTGATTTTCTTCTGTGAGAACAACGGCTATTCCGAATTCTCCCCCACCGAGACACAGCACGCTGGCACGCTTGAGCAGCGCGCCAGCGGCTACTCGATGGTCTTTCACCAGGTTGACGGGAACGACGTTGTTGCGACGACAGCGACGATGGCCGAGGCCATCGACGGTGCCCGGTCCGGCTCTGGCCCGGTGATCGTCGAGGCCAGCACGTATCGCTGGCATGGCCACTACGAGGGCGATCCGCAGCGTTACCGGTCACCGGAGGAGCTGATCACATGGCAAGAACGTGATCCTCTGGTGCTCCACCGCCAGCGGCTGATCGATGCAGGTATAAGCGAGATGCAGATCAAGGGGCTCGAGGAATCCGTGGCGGACCAGCTCGACGACGCGGTGGGGCGGGCACGCACGCTGGCGGCTCCTGCGCCCACCGCACTGTTCGACTTCGTCGTCCGGGAGCGACCGGTTACCGTCACACCGGTCGCCCCGACGGGCAACGAACCTGAGATCCGGACCATGGACGCCATCCGCACCGCTCTCGAGGCAGAGCTCGCGAGCGACGAGCGCGTCTTTCTCGCCGGAATCGACCTGGGTGACGGAGGCAACGTGTTCGGCCTGACCAGGGGCCTCCGCGAGCGGTTCGGC
>DATAYX010000170.1:0-4031 GCA_036272355.1 Acidimicrobiales bacterium | reverse complement strand
ACACCGCGCTCAGGTGACCGGTGGTCGGTGCCCGTTCGTACGCGGGCAGTCGTGGCCCGACGGGTCGAGGGGCAACGAGCAGAGGGGGCACGGGGGTCGTCCCGCCTCGACGAGCCGGGTGGCGTGGATGGCGAACGCGGCTGCCTGCTCGCGCGACAGTGCGACGCGCAGGACGTGGGCCCCCTCGTCCAGCTCGTCGTCCTCCTCCTCGTCGTCCTCCTCTCCCGAGCCGACCTCCTCGAGGACGATGACGATGCGATCGAGCTCCTCGTCGTAGGAGACGCCGATGGTCCCCACGACCCACTCGAACTCCTCGGTGCCGTAGAACTCGAGGTCCTCGGGCAGGTGTCCCGGACGGCCGAGTTCCTTGACGATGCGCCCGAGGTAGCCGGCCAGGACGGCGATCTGCTGCTTCTCCACCTTGACGGTGGTCTCGGTGAGGCCCTGCCGGCAGTAGAAGAGGAACAGGCGGTGGCCCACCTCGCCGATGACACCGAGCGTGCAGTGGTCGGGGGCGTCGAAGTCGAAGTCCTCGTTCACCGCAGCGCTCCCGTCACGACGCGACCAGCTCGGCCAGGGCGCCGGTGTTGTTGGTGCAGAGCACCATGGGACCGCCCCCGGTGAAGAGGACGGCCGAGACCGAACACGGGGAGACGACGAGCCGTTGCATCAGGTCGAGGGGAATGCCCGCCGTAGCCGCCATGATCGCCTTGATCGTGTCGGCATGCGAGACCGCCACGATGGTCTCGCCGGGGTGCGCGGCGACGAGGTCGACCACCGCGTCCATGGCCCGAGCCGACATCTCGGAGAACGACTCGCCCCCGGGGAAGCGAAAGCCGCTCGGCCAGCGCTGGACCTTCGACCATTCCTTGTCGCGGAACAGGCGCGCGAGCGGCTTCTCCGTCCACTCCCCGACGTCGAGCTCGAGCAGCCCCGTTGCGGTGCGCACGCGCAGACCGAGGGCGCGGGCGATGGGCGCCGCCGTCTCCCGGGTGCGTTCGAGGGGCGACGCGTACACCGCCGTTGGAGCTTTGGGGAGCGCGGCGATGCGCTCGGCCACCGTCAGGGCCTGGGCGCGACCCTTCTCCGACAGGTTCAGTCCCGGCGCCCGGCCCGGGAGCTTCTTGCCCGTGGTCGGCGTCGTGCCGTGCCGCACGAAGAGCACGACGGTCGCCGCCGGCGCCTTGCGGCCGCGCCGCGTGGGCGGGCGGGGAGAACTGGTTCGGGCTGCTGAGGGCACGAAAGCCCATCGTAGGCTCTGCGCCGTGGCGTCCAACCGGAGAACGAAGGACTCGTTGGCCGCGGTGCAACGGGACGTGGCGTCCTGCCGCCGATGCCCGCGCCTCGTGGCCTGGCGGGAACAGGTCGCACGGACGGGGCGGGCGTCCTATGCGGGTCAGACGTACTGGGGACGCGGCGTGCCGGGCTTCGGCGACCCTCGCGCCGCGCTGGTCATCGTCGGGCTGGCCCCGGCGGCGCACGGTGCCAACCGGACGGGCCGCATGTTCACCGGCGACCGCTCGGGCGACTGGCTCTTCGCGGCGTTGCACCGCGCCGGCTTCGCATCCCAGCCGACGAGTACCGCAGCGGACGACGGGTTGACGCTGCGGGACGCGTACATCACCGCCACCGTGCACTGCGCGCCGCCGGCGAACAAACCTCTGCCCGCCGAGCGCGCCAACTGCGCTCCCTACCTGGACCGCGAGCTCGCGCTGTTGGACCGCGCCACGGTCGTGCTCGCGCTCGGCCAGTTCGCGTGGCAAGCCCTGTCGTCCTCCTACGACCTGCGCCCGCGCCCGGCCTTCACCCACCTGGCCGAGGCGCCGCTCCCGGGTGGGCTCGTCCTGCTGGGCTCGTACCACCCAAGCCAGCAGAACACGTTCACCGGCACCCTGACCGAGCCGATGTTCGACGCGGTGTTCACCCGGGCCCGCGACGTGATCGGCGCCGCCGGGAGGGCGGGGCGGGTGAAGCCGAAGCCCAACGGGTGACGCCCGCGCACCGGGGTGGGGTGGCCAGGCGACCGGCTACCGTCTCGGCCACATCCGAAGGGAAGGCGTGAGCGAACACAGCGAGCACATCGACGTGGAGCCGTGCGGGGCGGCCGAGATCGCGACCTGGGACGTGACGACCGACGTCATCGTCGTCGGCTTCGGCGCCGGGGGTTCGGCGGCAGCCTTCTGTGCAGCGGAGGCGGGCGCCGAGGTGTTGGTCGTCGAGCGGACCGGTGGCCCGGGCGGGGCCGCGGCGTTGGCCGAGGGCATCGTGTACCTGGGTGGTGGGACGCCGATCCAGACAGCGTGCGGCTTCGAGGACAGCCTCGACGACATGTACCGCTACATGATGGCGGCCTGCGGGCCGGACCCCGACGAGGCAAAGGTCGCGCGCTACTGCGCAGAGAGCCTCGGGCACTTCGACTGGCTCGTGGCGCGGGGCGTGCCCTTCGACCCCACCTTCTGCGCCGAGACGTCCATGGCGCCGACGGGCACCGAGGGCCTGGTCTACTCGGGCGGCGAGGACGCGTACCCCTTCAACGAGATCGCGCGGCCGGCACCACGGGGCCATCTGGCCAAGACAAAACGCGCGACCGGCTGGCTGCTCATGCAGCACCTGGCGGCGGGCGCCACCGGCGCGGGTGCGGTGGTCTCGGCCGACACCCGCGTCGACCGCCTCGTCGTCGAGGACCAGCGTGTCGTGGGCGTGCAGGCGCAGCGGTTCGGAGAGACGGTGTCGATGCGGGCTCGCCGCGGGGTGGTCCTGACCGCGGGCGGCTTCATCTTCAACGACGCGATGTTGCGCCAGCACTGCCCGCCCCTCGCACGCGGCACCTTCAAAGTGGGCACGGAGGGCGACGACGGGCGCGCCATCCGCATGGCGCAGGCCATCGGCGCCTCGGTGCGCAACATGTACGCAGGCGAGGTCTCGCTCCCGATCACGCCGCCGCGCACGCTGATCCACGGCATCCTCGTCAACGGCAAGGGGCAGCGCTTCATCAACGAGGACACGTACATGGGACGGGTCGGCCAGTCCGCCCTCTACGAGCAGGACGGTGACGTGTACCTGCTCGTGGACGAGGCCACGTACGAGGTGAACTGGATGGGCCTGGCCGCGACGTGGGTCTGTGAGACGCCCGAACAGCTCGAGGGGGAGATGGGCCTCCCGAGAGGCTCGCTCCGCTCGACCCTGGACCTCTACAACGAGCACGCGGCGCGGGGCGAGGATCCGCTGTTCCACAAGGGTCCTACCTGGGTGCGGCCGCTCGTGCCGCCGATCGGCGCATTCGACCTGCGGATCGGCCCGGCGCCGTACGCGCCCTTCACCCTCGGCGGTCTCGAGACGACGGTCGACGGCGCGGTGCTCGATGTCAGCGGCCACGCGATCCCCGGGTTGTTCGCGGCGGGACGCACCACGGCCGGCGTGTGCTCGTTCGGGTACGCCAGCGGGTTGTCGATCGGCGACAGCACGATGTTCGGGCGTTTCGCCGGCGCCAGCGCGGCGGCCGCGACGTCCGGCTAGGGCCGGCTCGCGGCGTCCACCGCCCGCGCCGTTGCCGCGATCTACGAGCGCAACGCGGCGTATTCGATAACGCGGGTCATCACGGTGTCGTCGGACTTGTGGACGGCACCGCTGTCGAACGGGGGCTGCGGGTCGTACTCGATCATGAGCTGGGCGGCCTGCCCCGCCGTGCGGTCGACGAGCAGTTCGACGAGCCGCAGCGCCATGTCGATACCGCTCGAGACGCCGGCGGCGGTGATGAGGCGCCGGTCCAGGTGCTCGACCACGCGGTCGGCGGTGGGCTCGGCACCGTGCGCAGCGAGCTCTCGGTAGCAGGACCAGTGTGTGGTGGCCGTCAGGCCGTCGAGGAGTCCGGCGGCGCCCAGCACGAGCGAGCCGGTGCACACCGAGGTGGTGAAACGGGTGCCGGCGTGCGCCCGGCGGACCCAGTCGAGGACCCGCTCGTCGTGCTCGAGAGGGCGCGTGCCGACGCCGCCGGGGAACACGACCACGTCGGGCTCGGCCAGCTCCTCGAA
>DATAYX010000169.1:0-19241 GCA_036272355.1 Acidimicrobiales bacterium | reverse complement strand
GACCGGGGCCGGGCGGCCTTCTTCGACGGTCGTGCCGCGCTCTGTCGGGGGAGGCAGGTCCGCGGGTTCCTCGGTCAGCGGCTCGCGGAAGGCCAGGTTCAGGTGCACCGGGCCCGGACCGCTCGGGCCGTGGAGGGACTCTGCGACGGCTCGGGCCGCGAGCGGGCGCCAGGTCTCTTCCTGGCCGGCGGTCGGCACCCCCGGAACGGCGATCCACCGCGCCTCGACGCTGAAGAGCCGCTCCTGTTCGATCGTCTGCGAGGCACCGGTGTGGTGGAGCTCGGGAGGCCGGTCGGCCGTGCACACGATGAGGGGCACGCGAGCCTGATGGGCTTCGACGACGGCCGGGTGGAGCTCTGCACCGGCGGTGCCGCTCGTCACCAAGATCACGACAGGCCGTCGCGTCGCCTTGGCGAGACCGAGCGCGTAGAACGCCGCGCTGCGCTCGTCGAGCCGGACGTGGGTGCGCAGTCGCCGCGCGAGCGGCACCACGAGGGGTGTGGAACGCGACCCGGGACAGATGACGGCGTCGGTCACGCCCAGCAGCGCCCATTCGTCGACGAGGGTGGCGCAGAAGGTGGCCTGTACGCTCACCCGGCGTGGCCCTCCAAGTCGAATTGCGGGGGTCGGGGCCACCGGTGGTTCTGTTGCACGGTTTCACCCAGACGGGGCGGCTGTGGGGTCGTTTCGGTGACGGCCTGGCCGACTCGTACACGCTGGTCGCCGTCGACCTTCCAGGGCACGGCGGCTCCGCCGGCGTCCAGGCCGATCTCCCGACGAGCGCCCGGCTCGTGGCAGAGGCCATCCGTGGCGCGATCGGTGACGTGTCCTGCGGGCTCGTGGGCTACTCGATGGGTGCCCGCGTCGCACTGCACGTGTTGACGCAGTCGGATCTGGACGTCAGTGGTGCCGCGCTGATCGGGGCGACCGGCGGGATCGAGGATCCCGAGGCGCGGACGGCCCGGCGCCGGTCGGACGAGTCGTTGGCCGACGAACTCGAGGCCTCGGGCGACGTCGAAGGTTTCATCGAGTCGTGGCTGCGCGGGCCGCTGTTCGACCGACTGGGGGACGAAGCGGACCGAGATGAACGGCTCCGCAACAGTCCCGCCGGCTTGGCCGCGAGCTTGCGCCTTTGTGGGACCGGAACCCAGGAACCCCTGTGGGACTCGGTCCCGGCGATCCGTTGCCCCATCCTTACGCTGGCGGGGACGGACGACACCCGATTCGCCGCGCACGCGCTCCGTCTCGCACGTCTTGCCGCGTCCGGCGTGGTGTCGTTGGTCCCCGGTGGCGGTCACGCCGTGCACTTGGCGCAGCCGGATCACACCGGGCGGATCGTGACGCACTGGCTCAAGGGCGTCGATCCGGAACCGCCTTCGACCACCTGACCCGTCACACCAACAACCCGATGGTGAGGAGCGCCCCCACTGCGATCTGGAGGCGCGCCGTCGCACCCAGCATGGGCAAGAGGGCGCGACCGTTGCGCTCACTCAAGGCCAGACGGACCGGGAGAATCGTCAGAGGAGCGGCGAGGAGCGCGAGGAGCGCCCAGGGATGGGACCGATACAGCAGGCCGATGGCGAGGGCGACACCCATCAAGGTGTAGCAGTAGAGAAGCCCGGCTCGACGGCGCCCGAGACGTACCGCCAGCGTCCGCTTCCCCGCCGCGGTGTCCGTATCGATGTCACGCAGGTTGTTCGCCTGGAGCAGCGCCGCCGCGAGCAGTCCCACAGGCACGCCCGCCCAGAGGGCCAAGCCCCAATCGAATGGCACGCTGATCGGACCGAACACGGAGTTCCAGAGGAACGGAGCGTGTTGGACGTAGGCGGAGCCTGCTGTCGCCACCAGGCCGAAGAACACGAAGACGAAGAGCTCACCGAACCCGTAGTAGCCGTAGGGCCTCGGACCACCGGTATAGGCCCAGCCGGCCACGAAGCAGATGATCCCGAGCGGGATGAACCACCACGTGACCCGGGCAGCCAAAATGAGACCCGCGACGGCCGCGACTGCGAAGGAGGCGGCGGCGGCGATCTTTACTTCGCGAACGGTAGCCAGGCCACCGGCGACGAGACGGAGGGGGCCGGCCCGGCGCTCATCGGTGCCTCGCTGCCCGTCGGCGTAGTCGTTGACGTAGTTGGTCCCGATCTGTATGGCGAGTGCGACAATCAGGGCGAGCAGGGCGTTCGGCCACGACACCTGATGGTCGAGCGAAGTGCACCGACTGATCGAGCTGCGGCACGTGGGATCGACGAGGAGCCTGCCACTCGACCAGTACCCCGCCGCGGTCCCGACGAAGACGGGCACCACGGCGGCGGGGAGCGTCCGGGGCCGGGCCCCGGCGATCCAGACCTTGAGAGGCGGGCTCACGAAGCGGGAACGGCGCTGACCACGGTCTGCATGGCGGCATACGCTACTGGCCGGTGCCAGAGCTCGTTGCACTCGATCTCCCTGGTGGCATGGGGTTTGTCGATGCCCTCAGGGCGATCTGGGACACCGGAGACGCCGCGGCGCCCTTGGACCCTCGCCTCCCCGCCGCTGCCCGCCGGACGATGCTCGACGCGCTGCGCCCCACCCGAATCGTCGGCTCGGACGGGGAGCAGCACACCCTCCCCGACGGATTGGGCGTCGAAGCGGGTGACGCTCTCGTGGTCGCCACGTCGGGCACGGCGGGGCAGCCCAAGGGTGTGGTGCTGACCCACGACGCCGTGGTGGCATCTGCCCGCGCCACCACGGAGCGCCTGGGGGTCGACCAGAGCCGGCATTCGTGGCTCGCCTGCTTGCCGCTGGCCCACATCGGCGGGCTTGCCGTGGTGACGCGGGCCGTCGTCACGGGTACACCCCTGCTCGTCATGCCGGGCTTCGAGGCCGACGCCGTCGAGGCGGCGGGCCGGACCGGGCGCGCGACGCATGTCTCCCTTGTGACGACCGCTTTGGCGCGCCTGGACCCCTCCGTCTTCGCCTGCATCCTTCTGGGCGGGAGCAAGACCCCCGATTCGCTGCCTCCGAACGTCGTCTCGACCTACGGGCTGACCGAGACAGGCTCGGGTGTCGTCTACGACGGGCAGCCTCTCGCTGGCGTCGACCTCGCACTGCGGGTTCCTGACGGCTCGTTCGTCACGCTGGACGACGCCCAGGCGTCGACCGAGGGCGAGATCCTCATCCGTGCGCCGATGTTGTTCCGCTGCTACCGAGACGGTTCGACCGGCCGGATTCCCGGGCCCGATGGCGACGGGTCCTGGTTTGCGACGGGGGACGCCGGGCACTTCGACGAGACCGGCAACTTGGCCGTCGCCGGCCGGATCGACGACGTGATCACGACCGGCGCGGAGAAGGTGTGGCCCGACATTGTCGAGCGGGTGCTGAGCGAGCACCCAGGTGTGGCCGAGGTCGCCGTGTGGAAACGTTCTGACCCCGAGTGGGGCGAACGCGTCGTGGCCTGGATCGTGCCGACGGACGACGCTCCGTCGCTCGACGACCTGCGCCAGATCGTCGCCGACACGATCGCACCCTGGGCCGCGCCGAAGGAACTCGTCATCGTCGACGACTTGCCGCGGACGGCGTCGGGAAAGATCCGCCGGCGCGCCCTCTCCTGACCCGGCGTCAGGCCAACGCTTCGAGATGAGCGCTGAGCCGGGCAAGCTTGTCTGGGTTACTGACGACGCGTACGCCGACGATGCGACCCTCGAGGATGTCCAGCGTCAAGGCGGAGAGCACCGTGCCGTCCTCAACGAACACGGTCGCCGGCTGGCCGTTCAAGACGACGGACCGAGGCCAACCCTGGACTTTCTTGGCGACGTTCACCAAGAAGCGCGACGCGCGATACGGACCGACAACCGGCCGCAGGGCGGCACGGACCTTGCCGCCCCCGTCGGTCCACACCACCACGTCTTCGGACAGCATGGCGAGCAGGCCGGACAGGTCGCCCGTCGCGCAGGCGGTGACGAAACGATCCGTCAGCTCGCGGCCGTGCTGGAGGTCGGCGTCGAAGCGCCCGCGGCGCTCGTCCACGTGCTTGCGGGCACGCGCTCCGAGCTGGCGGCACCCAGCGGGCGTGCGGCCGAGGGACACCGCCACCTCCTCGAAGGAGTAGCCGAAGACGTCGTGGAGGAGATAGGTGGCCCGCTCGAGCGGTGTCAGCTCCTCGAGCAGCACCAGAAACGCCAGCGACAGGGAGTCCGCCTGCTCGATCGCGGCGACATCGTCCTCGGCGACCGGTTCGGGCAGCCACGGGCCCGCGTAGGTCTCGCGCTGGGCCCGCGCCGAGTCGAGTTGATCGAGGCAAAGCCTGGTCACGATCGTGACCAGGTAGGCGCGCACCGAATCGACCGGCTGGGGTCCCCGCCGCAGCCACCGGATGCAGGCTTCCTGGACGACGTCCTCCGCGTCCGTCGCACTGCCCAGCATGCGGTACGCGATGCCGAAGAGCAGCGAACGCCACTCCTCGAAGGTGGCCGTGTCGGCGTCGAAATCAGGCAACGGCGTCCGGGCGTGCGCCGGCCTTCGGGACGAGGTCACGCACCGGGATCGCACAGGAATCGGAGAACCCCTGGCTGCGGAGGCCGAGTCCGGCATTGAAGCGGGAGCGGAAGTTCTCGAGGGCCACCCAGGCGGCGAGCTCCACGAATTCGGCGTCGCTCAGGTGGGCCCGGATGCGTCCGGCGAGCTCGTCGGATATCTCGCCGGGGCATCCGGTCGCCGTCTCGGCATACTCGAGCACGGCCCGCTCACGGTCGTCGAAGAGGTTGCTCGACCGCCAGCCTTCGACGACTGCACGCACCTTGGCGGGATCGATGCCCTCGTGCATGCCCTCGTAGTACCCGTAGTCGATGCACCACGAGCAGCCGATGCGGGCCGACGTCGCCTCGATCGCCAGCCAGCGGAGCGTCGGGTCCAGCTTCTTCCAGCCTTTCTGCACCGCGGTCTCGAGGCTGCCCATGGCAACCAGGACACCCGCGTGGTGCGAGGCGGCGGCGGTGGGCTCGACCATCTTGCCGAAGCGACGCTGGGAGTAAGAGCGGGCGAGGCGGGCGACGCTTCCACCACCCTCGTAGAGCAACGGGACATGGGCCATGAGGACGTTCCATCCTTTCGTCTCGGGGGTCACTCACACAGACGGCCCGGGGCCCGCAGGTGTGACATTCCCGACGTGACGAGCGATCGCCCCAGGTCAGCCCACGCCCCCCGAGGGTTGTGCCGTGGTGCCGCCGTCGACGACGAAGGTCTGGCCGGTCACCCACGAGGACGCCTCCGAAGCGAGGAAGAGGGCGGCCGTGGCGATGTCGTCGGGCATGCCGAGGCGGCGCAGCGGGATGTGGGCGGCTATCCGTTCTTCGCCCGGTCCCTCCCAGAGGGCCGCCGCCAGCTTGGTCTTGACCAATCCGGGAGCCAATGCGTTCACCCGCACGTCCGGCGCCAGTTCGAAGGACAGCTGCCGGGTGAGGTGGAGCACCGCCGCCTTGGTCACGTTGTACCACCCGATGTTCGGCTCGACGCCGAGGCCACCGACGGAGGCAACGTTGATCACGGAGCCTCGCAACCCTGCCTTGACCGCCGCGGCCGTCCAGAGCAGGACGGACAGCTGGTTCACCTCGAACGTCTTTTGCGCGCGGACGAGGTCGATGTCGATCATCGGCCCGAAGTAGGGGTTGGTGCCGGCGTTGTTGACCAAGATGTCGACCCCCCCGAACCGGGCGACGGTGTCGGCCACACAGGACGTCGCGTCTTCGGGGCGACCGACATGGGCGGTGCGCCAGGCCACCTGGTCTTCGGCCGCGCCGCCTTTGACCAGGCCCGCGGCAGCCTCCTCGAGATCGTCTGCCTTGCGCGACGCGAGCATCACATTGGCACCGGCCTCGGCGAAACGGGCCGCCACGGCCAGGCCGATGCCGCGACTGCCGCCGGTGATGAGCGCGGTCCTTCCCCTCAGTTCAAGATCCATTGCACGAGCCTTGCACGGCCGGCGTACCCGGAACACTCTGGACTCGTCCCGCGCGACGGCTGTCTAGCATCGCCCTTGGTGAACCACCTGGCCGACGAGACGAGCCCCTATCTCCGCCAGCACGCCGACAATCCGGTGGAGTGGTACCCCTGGGGTGCAGAAGCCCTGGACCGAGCCCGAGAAGAGGACAAGCCGATCTTCCTCTCGATCGGCTACGCCTCGTGCCACTGGTGTCACGTGATGGCCCACGAGAGCTTCGAGGACGCCGAGACCGCGGCCGACCTCGCTCGCTCGTTCATCTCGGTGAAAGTCGACCGGGAGGAACGACCGGACCTCGACACGGTCTACATGGCCGCAACGCAAGCGCTGACCGGATCAGGCGGCTGGCCCATGTCCGTTTTCTGCACCCCGGAGGGACGTCCCTTCTATGCAGGGACCTACTTCCCGCCGGTGGAACGACACGGCATGCCTTCGTTCCGCCGCGTGGTGCAAGCGATGGAGCAGGCCTGGACCACCGAGCGTGAAGAAGTCCTCAAACAAGCCGACGCACTCGTCGCGGCGGTGCAACGCGAGCTCAACCTCGCGGACGTCCTCGGCGCGGATCGTTCGAACGCCGGCCCCGACGCGGTCGTCGTGCCACGAGGTACGGCCGGCGGAGCCGACATCGACGCTGCCGCGTGCATCGCAGCGGTGGTCGATGGGCTGCGTCCCGGGTTCGACCCCGAATGGGGCGGCTTCGGTCCCGCGCCCAAATTCCCCCGTCCGACCTTCGTCGAGCTGTGTCTCCGCGCGGCGCGGGGGTCCGAAGGCGCGGACGCGGACAGGGTCGCCGCACGCCACATGGCGCAGCGGACCCTCGACGCCATGGCGGCCGGCGGCATCTACGACCACATCGTCGGTGGCTTCTGCCGGTACTCGACCGACACCCGCTGGCTCGTGCCGCATTTCGAGAAGATGCTGACGGACCAGGCCCTTCTGGCTCGCGCCTATCTCCATGCCTGGCAGGACCGGGGCCGCAGCGACTATCTGGTCGTCGCCACCGAGACCTTGGACTGGGTGCTGCGCGACCTCTCCACCCCCGAAGGGGCTCTGTATTCCTCGTTCGACGCCGACGCCGGCGGCGTCGAAGGTGCGCACGCGACGTTTTCCCCGCACGACCTCGCGGCGGTGCTCCCGCCGGAGCTGACCGCACCGGCCGCCGACTGGTACGGCATCAGCGAGGGCGGGAACTGGGAGGGCCGTTCCATCCCGGTCCGCCCGGTCGGCGCGCCGCTCGTGCGCCCGCCCGAGATCGAACAGGCCCGCGTCCTGCTGGCCGAGGCGCGCGCCCAGCGCGTCCAACCCGCACGCGACGAAAAGGTCCTCACCGAATGGAACGCCATGGCGGCGGCAACCCTGGCCGAGGTCGCGTCCGCCATCGGCCACGCCGAGTACGGCCGCCGGGCAGAGGAGATCGGGGCGTTCCTGTGGGAGTCCATGTATCTCGACGGGCGGCTGATGCGCAGCTGGCAGGGGGGCCGGGCGCGGCACCTCGCCGTGGCCGCCGACTACGCGTGGTTGGCCGAAGCCTGTCTCCGTCTGTCGGAATGGACGGGTCGGACGCTGTGGCGCGAGCGAGCGCTCACCGCGGTGCGGCAACTGTGTGCGCTGTTCTGGGACGAGGAGTCCGGAGGCTTCTTTACGACCGGCGCCGACGCCGAGGCACTCGTGGTGCGTCCCAAGGAGTTCCTCGACGGCGCGCTCCCGGCCACGAACTCGATCGCGCTCACGGCGCTGCTCCGCACGAACGCGCTCGTCGAAGACCCCGTGCTCGACCGGATCGCGGAACGCACGATCGCACTGGCCCGCCCGCTCCTCGAGCGCCACCCTGGCGCCGTCGCGGACCTGGTGGCGGCGCTCCCCATGTGGAACGGGCGTTACGAGATCGTCGTCACCGGGGAACGGCCCGACCTCCTCGCCGAGGTGCGCCGGCGCTGGCTCCCGTCCGCCGTGACCGCCTGGGGCCAACCGGACGATGGCCCGCTGTTCGCCGGGCGGCCGTCGGAGCCCGGACGCGCCTACGTCTGCCAGGCTCGTTCGTGCCGCATGCCCGCCGACAACGCCACTACCCTGGCCGCGCAACTCGAGGCCGTCATCGCATGAGCGACGATGCCCGGCGCCGCGCCACCGACCGTGACATCGACACGACGGTCATCGACGAGCAGGGAGACGAACACGAAACGGTGAACGAGACGACCATCTACGAGCACATCACCGACGAGACGCCCGCCGTGTCGGCCGAGCCCGGGGCCGAGCTCTCGTTCGGAGCGGAGCCGGAGCCCGGAGAGCCGGAGCACGGGGACCGCACCGCCAGCAGGACCGACGCGGCGAACCTCGTACGACGCTCGGCGCGTCGCCGCGACCGGGTCCCGACCGCCGGCGGGTCGACGCTGCACCTCCTCGTGCTCTCCTCGACGCTCGAGGACACGACGGTCGTCGACCTCGCCACCCGCACCGTGCTGCGTGTCCGGGTGCCGTGGCCCGAGGGCTACGAGCCCGACATCAGTACCTTCGACGTGGTCGAGGTCACCCTGGCTGACGATCCCGAGCGCGACGACCTCGCCCAGCCCGAGGCCACGACGGTCGCCGATCTGCCGCGGCACGTCGGGACCCTCCGGGGCCGGCACGTGCGCAAGCTGCTCCGGCGGATGGTGGCCACGCCGGACGGGCCGCTGCTCGGCTTCCCGGGGGCGTCCGCTCCCTATTGGGAATTCCGCGGCTTTCGTCCGTCCGTTGCGCTCATCGAGCCGACCCGGAGCCCCCAGCTCATCCGCCGCAGCGCCGACGGCTCGACGTGGGTGCGCTTCGGCTGGGACCGGGAGGACGTGTGGCTACCCGTGGAGGATCGTCACGCAGCCCGGGCCCTCGACGCCGCACGCCGCGAGCGCCTGAGCGGGAAGAGTCTGTCGAGCGCGCTCGGCTTCGAGCCGCAGTATCTGCTGGTCACCGTGAGCCCGCCACGGGACGGCCACTGCTACAAGGTGTGCGCCGCCGTGCTCCCCCGCGGCTGAACCTCAGCGGCCGAGCTTGCCCCCGGCGAGGTCCTCGGCCATCGCCCAGCCGAAGGTGACCAGGCGGTCGCCGCGCTTCTCGTCGAAGCTCTTGAAGTGCTGGTCGACACCCTCGGGGATCTTGACCTTGGCGGCGACGAAGTCGAGGCCGCCGGCCACCGAGCCGTCGCCCTTGAGGACGAACGTGCGGTCGTCGAGGCGGCTCTCGCAACCGAAGCGCTTGGAGAGGCGACGGGCCCAGGCCCGCTCCTCGCCCGAGGACTTGTGCTCGGGGAAGGGCACGACGTCCTGGAGCCCGGTGAAGGCGCGGAAGCCCTCCGGCGACATGAGCCGGGTCCCGAGGAGGACGTCCTCGTCGGGGAAGGCCAGCAACGCCCGGCGGTACTGGTCGGCCATGATCGCCTTGAGGGCGGCCTCCGCCCTCGCCGTGCGGTCGACGAGCGCCAGGCCCACCAGGAGCGATGGCGTGCCGCCGATGCGCTCGAGCGTGCAGAACGAGTACCCCCGGAGCTTGTTCCCCTCGCGGGCCTGCGTGATCAGGACCCAGGCCTCACGCTCCTTGGAGAGGAAACCGATGTCGAAACCAGGTGGGCGGTCCGCACACAGATCCGCCATCTCGACGAGCTCAGCGTCGCTGAGCGCAGTGCAATCCTTGGTGCTCACTACGATCGGCATGCACTCAGTCTACTGGCTGGTTTCGGTGCCTTCCCAACCGGGTGCCCTGGTCAGAGCGCTCTCCGGCCGGCGACCGCACTGCATCATCCCAGCTCACGCCACAATTCTGCGGGAACGTCACCGCCGTTCAGGAGAGGACGGCGCTCTGACCCAGGAGCCGCTTGAGCTCACCGACGAGGCCGTTGCGGCAGTCGACGTTGAACTCGGGCGGCAGCTTCAGCACCTTTTCGCCGACGTGGAGGAGCACGGACGAGGGTCCCGGGTGCCCGCTCAGCACCTCCTTGAGACCCTCGACGCGGCGGTCGGTCAGCACCCCCAAGGGCAGCTTGATGTGCAGGTCCTCCTCACCACGATGGAGCAGAGGGCGGGAGACCTCCATACAGACGATCTTCGGCTCCTCCTCGCGGGTGTCCAGCCTCCCCTTCACGACCAGGATGGCGTCGTTCTCGATCAGCGCCCCGTACTCGGCCATCGTCTTGGGGAACACGAAGACCTCCATGGCCGCCTGCAGGTCTTCGAGGACGAACCGGGCCATCAGGTCGCCCTTCTTGGTGTAGGAGCGGCGGAGGTCGGTGACGACGCCCCCGACCGTGCGCACGGGGGAGCGGTCCCCGGCGACGGTGTCCTCTTCCCGCATGTCCGACAGGGTGCTGTCCGTGTGCCGGCCGAGCGCACCCTCGAAGCCCATGAGCGGGTGGTCACTGACGTAGAGGCCGAGCATCTCCTTCTCGAAGGCGAGACGCTGGGACTTGTCGAACTCCGCGTCGGGGATGACGACCTTGGTGCCGCCCCAGCCGGGTTCGGCCTGCTCTTCCTCGAAGACGGCGAAGAGCGACGTGATCCCGAGGTCCTGCTCGCGGCGGCGCTCCAGGGTGCGGTCGACGACCTCCTCGAGCACGAGGCAGAGCCCCTGGCGCGGGTGCGAGAGCGAGTCGAAGGCACCGCCCTTGGCGAGCGACTCCATCGTCCGCTTGTTCAACACGACGGGGTCGACGCGCGCACAGAAGTCGAAGATGTCCTCGAAGGGCCCGTTGGCGTCGCGCTCGGCGACGATGCGTTCGACGAGACCTTCGCCCACGTTGCGCACCGCGGCCAACCCGAACACGATGGCGCGCCGGCCCTCCTCGGCGCTCCGATCGGGGGCGAACTCGGCCACTGAGCGGTTGACGTCGGGTACCAGCACGTCGATCCCCATGGAACGGCACTCGGCCAGATAGACCGCCGTCTTGTCCTTGTTGTCCTTCACCGAGGTGAGGAGTGCGGACATGTATTCGACGGGATAGTGCGCCTTGAGCCACGCCGTTTGGTACGCCACCAACCCGTAGCCGTAGGAGTGTGACTTGTTGAACGCGTAGTCCGCGAACGGCTCGATGATGTCGAAAAGCTGCGTGCCGAGGACCTCGCCGTACCCTTCCGACTCGCAGCCGGCGACGAACTTCTGGCGCTCCGCCGCAATCATCGTGCGGTTCTTCTTGCCGCACGCCTTGCGCAGGTTGTCGGCTTCCTCGAGCGAGTAGCCGGCGAACTTCTGGGCGACCCGCATCACGGACTCCTGGTACAGCATCAGCCCGTAGGTGTCCTTGAGGATCGGCTCGATGTCCGGATGCAGGTACTCCAACGGCTTGCGGCCGTTCTTGAGCTCCGGGTAGTCGCGGTGCATGTTGGCCGCCATGGGCCCGGGCCGGTACAACGCGACCAGCGCGGCCACGTCGTCGAAGCTCGTCGGCGCCAGTGCGCGCAACGTCTGGCGCATGGCCGCACCCTCGAGCTGGAAGACACCCACCGAGTCGGCCCGGCGCAGCATCTCGAGCGTCGGCTCGTCCGCCAGGTCGACGGCGTCGATGTCGAGCCGTTCCCCCGTCGCCTCCTCGATCCGGTCGAGCGCCCGCTCGATCACCGAAAGGTTGCGCAGCCCGAGGAAGTCCATCTTCAACAGGCCGAGCTCCTCGACCCCGTGCATTTCGTACTGGGTGACGATGGGCGAGTCCTCGGGGTTGCCCCCCGCGTCGGGCTTGCGCTGGATCGGGAGGTAGTCGGTCAGCGGGTCCCGGGAGATCACGACGGCGGCGGCATGGATGCCGTCCTGTCGGCGCAGGCCCTCGAGGCCCAACGCGACGTCGATCACCTCCTTCGCCTCAGGGTCGGTCTCGTACATCGTGCGCAGCTCGCCCGCGCTGGCAAAGCCGTCCTCGTGTCCCTCTGTCTTGGTCAGACAGGCCCTGAGTGGCGTGTCCCGGCCCATGATGAGCGGCGGCATGGCCTTGGCGATCTTGTCCCCGACGATGTAGGGCTTGCCGAGCACCCGCGACGCGTCGCGCACTGCAGCCCGCGCCTTGATCGTGGAGAAGGTGATGATCTGCGCGACCCGGTCGCTGCCGTACTTCTCGGAGGCGTAGCGCATGACGTCGGCCCGGTAGCGCTCGTCGAAGTCCATGTCGATGTCGGGCATCTGCTTGCGGCCCGGGTTGAGGAAGCGCTCGAAGAGGAGGTCGTAGCGGATCGGGTCGAGGTCGACGATCCGTAGGCAGTACGCCACGCAGCAGCCCGCCGCCGATCCCCGGCCCGGGCCCACCCGGATGCCCTTCTCGCGGGCGAAGCGGATCAGGTCCCACACGACGAGGAAGTAGGCGGGGAAGCCCATGTCCCCGATGACGGAGAGCTCGAAGTCCAGCCGGTCCATGACCTCGGGCGGTACGGGGTCGCCGTAGCGGTGCCGCGCACCCTCCATCGTGAGGTCGCGCAGATAGGCGAGCGCCCGGTCCTCGTAGGTCGCGCCGGTGAAACGATCGGGTACCGGGAACTCGGGCAAGCTCGGCTTCCCAAGCTCGATCTGCACATCGGCCCGTTCGGCGATCAGCAGCGTGTTGTCGCACGCTTCGGGCACCTCCCGGAACAGATGGCGCATCTCGTTCGCGGTCTTCAGGTAGTGCTCGGTCCCCTCGAACTTGAACCGGTTCGAGTCCGCCAACAACGCCCCGGTCTGCACGCACAACAACGCGTCGTGCGCGACGGCGTCCTCGCGGTGCGTGTAGTGGCTGTCGTTCGTTGCGAGCAGGGGTGCGTTCAGCCGGCGGGCGATGTCCATCAACTGCGGGTTCGTGCGGTGCTGGTCCGCAAGTCCGTGGTCCTGCAGCTCGACGAAGAGGTTGTCGCGCCCGAAGATGTCCTGGAGCCGGGCGGCCCGTCGCTCGGCCTCCGCGGGGTCGCCGGACAACAACGCCTGGAGGACCACCCCGCCCAGGCACCCGGTCGTCGCGATGAGCCCGTCGTGGTGGCGCTCGAGCAGCTCCCAGTCGAGACGAGGCTTGTAGTAGTAGCCCTCGAGATACGCGGCCGAGGACAGCTTCATGAGGTTGCGGTAGCCCTCGACGGTCTCCGCCAGCATCGTCAGGTGGTAGTAGAGCTTCTGGCCCCCCTCGACGTCGCCGCCGGTGTCGTCGACCCGGCCGCGCCGCACCGGGCGCTCATGGCGCGACTCGCCGGCCATGTAGGCCTCGGTACCGATGATCGGGACGATGCCCTGGTCCCGACAGGCCTTGTAGAAGTCCAGGACCCCGTACATGTTCCCGTGGTCCGTGATGCCCAGCGCGGGCTGCCCGTCGCCGACGGCTGCTGCCACGAGGTCGCCGACCCGCGCCGCACCGTCGAGCATGGAGAACTCGGTGTGGGTGTGCAGATGCGTAAACGACCGCTCCGACACCGGCCCTCCTTTCGCTACGTCAAACTTACACCTGTGTGATTCGTCCCTGGATCTCGCAATCTATCCCCCTGCGACCTCCGCGCCGACGATGCGCCGGGAGCAGAATTCCGGCTGACACCGCCACCCCGCCGAGGCCCAGTTCCACCTCCGGCACGACCCGTCGTGTCGCCTCGCTCCTGCCCGCCGGCTCAGAGATAGGCCCCGGTCCGGCCGCCGGTGTCGCCCGCCGCTGGCAGACCTCGCTGGCGCATCTCGTCGAGCTGGGCGCGGGCGGCCATCTGCTGGGACATCAGCGTCGCCTGGATGCCGTGGAAGAGGCCCTCGAGCCACCCGACCAATTGGGCCTGCGCGATCCGCAGCTCGGCGTCACTCGGCGCCTCACTGTCGAAGGGCAACGCGAGCGCTTCGAGTTCGGCCACCAGGTCGGGGGAAAGGCCCTCGGAAAGATCCCGGATCGACTGCTCGTAGATCTCCCGCAGACGTACCCGGCTCTTGTCGTCGAGCGGCGCGGCGCGCACCTCGTCGAGCAGCGTCTTGACCATGGAGCCGATGCGCAGCACTTTGGCGGGCTCGTTGATCGACTCGGTCTTCGATTGCTCGCCACCCTCGTCACCCGTACTGGCGAGCACCTCGTCGGGTGCGATCGCCGGCACGGAACCGTCCGCCGAGCTGTTGTCTCCCATGCCGTCGTTCGTCACGTCATCCACTCCGCTCTTGTCCCCGGGGTCTCCCGGGCTCTCGCACCTCGCCGCGACGGGGGCGTGCCCATGTTGCCATCGTGGTGGCCAGGCTCATCCGGCGCGCCATCCGAGCAGCGGAACCAGCATTTCGTCGGGTGTCAGCGATCCATGTCTGGCCGCCAGGCGGAGCTCGCCGGTGTCGGCGGGGTCGAGGAAGGCGATCGGCTCGAAGGGGATCAGAGCGACGTCGCCCAACCGGGCCGCGATCTCGGGCAACGGCACGCCACCGAGCCACCCCTCGGCGATCACCTGCGCCTTCGTGCGGACCCAGGCCACGTCTCCGTGCTGTTCGACGGCTGCGTCCACCACATCGTCGATGGCGCCCGGCCGGGTGTGCAACCAGCGGAAGCGCCCCTCGCCGCTGATAAGGGTGAGCCCGGCCATGATCTCCGGGCCGAGCACGACGACCGAGTTGCCGACATTCACCTGTCCGTGATCGGCCGTCACGACGAGCACGGCACCCGCAGGAAGGACATCGAGCACGTCCGCCACGAGGCGGTCGGCTGCGCGCAGCTCGTCGTCGTAGAACTCGCCGATCCCTTCGGCATGAGCGACCTTGTCGATTCCCTCGTAGTACGCATAGATGAACGGGCTTCCCGAAGCGGCGAGCCGACGGACCGTGGTCACGAGCCCTGCCGCCGTGTGCCAGCGGTGCAGATCGACTCGGCCGAGATGCGCCGCGGTGAACCCGGTGGGCCCGTAGTCGTGGCGTGTCACCACCGGGACCGTCCCGGTCGCTCCCGGGAAGGAAGGAAATGGCTGGAAGACGTGCGCGGGCACCCGCATCCGTGCGTCCACGCCCTCGAGAGACCATTGGAGGACATTCATGACCTGGCCGTCGAGCACCACCCGATACCCGAGCACGCCGTGCTCGGCCGGCACCTTGCCCGTGACCAGCGTGGTCAACGCGCAGGCCGTCGTGCTGGGGGCGACCGTGGTGATCGAGCCGCCCGAACCCGAAGTCAACACCGGCGCCAGCCCGCTGCGGACGCGCAGCTGCTCGGCGCCCAGTCCGTCGATGACCAGCAGGACGATCTGCTCGGCCTCCGCGACGGGTGCCGGGAACCATGCGGGCGGGGCCGACCGCCCCGGCTCGGCCAGCTGTTCGAGCAGACCGGGGACGACCCGGTGGAGACAGGCGCCCTGCCAGTCCGGCAGCAGCGGGACGGCACGGCCGGCGTCGTCAAGAGGGATCCTTGGACCTGCAGCTGCCACTGCAGCCTCGGCCCCCGCACCGTTGCTCACGTGGCCACCCTACGGCCCCGCCAGCCCCTCGAGCGGAGTTTGGGCCGGTAGAATCCATAGTCGTGAGGGTTTCGACGCGGGGTGACTACGCCAGCAGAGCGCTCCTCTCGCTCGCGCTCCACGGCGCCGGGACCCCGACCTCGGTCCGGGACATCGCAGAGCGCACGGGCCTGCCGCAGCCCTACTTGGAGCAGATCCTCCTCGCCCTCAAGGGGGCCGGGCTCGTGCGCTCCAAGCGCGGGGTCGGTGGCGGCTACGTGCTCGCACGGCCGCCCGAGGAGATCTCTCTCGCCCAGATCGTCTCCGCTGTCGACGGGCCGATCGCGGCGGGCGACTTCGGTGAACCGCACGAGAACGGCGCCTGCGACCACGAAGGCCAATGCGTGCTCCTCGCCGTTTGGGCCGACGTCGGCGAGGTCATCCGCACCCATCTGCAGTCCTACAGCCTGGCCGACATGGTCGACCGGGCCCAGGGCAACGTGGCCGCCCCGGTCTGAACAGCCGACGCCGGCCAGCCTGGTCCTCACACGGGGTCCGGCACGAAGTTCCACAGCTCGACGGCGGGTGCGTTCCCGTCCCATCCGAGCACGCTGACGCCGCCGACGGCGAGGAGGAACAGACGTCCGGCGACGGGCGGCAGCCCCAGCCACCTGGCGGTGAGCACTCGCAGCACGTGCCCGTGGGCCACGCAGAGCGAGTCGCCGCCCTGACGCCTCGTGCGCTCGATCACCCGGTCGGCGCGGCGTCCGACGTCCGCCGCGCGCTCCCCCTGGGGCACGCCCTGTTCCCAGAGGCTCCAGTCCGGCCTCTCCTCGCGGATCTGGCGCGACGCGACGCCCTCGTAGTCGCCGTAATCCCACTCCACGAGGTCCGGCTCCGTCTCGCCCACGAACCCCGTCAGCCGGCAGGTGTCGGCGGCCCGGCGCAGCGGGCTCGTAAGGACCAGGGCGAAGTCCCAGCCCGCCGACCGCAGATAGGCGCCGACCGCTGCCGCCTGACCCTCTCCTTCGGGGAGCAGGGGAATATCCGTGCGCCCCGTGTGTTGACCACTTTCGGACCACTGCGTCGCGCCGTGGCGGACGATCACCAATCGGCCGGCCATGGCGGTACATGACCACGACCTTCCCCGAGGTCGCAAGCCCAGGTGCGAACATCCCGGTGGAATGATCGGGCACCGGTCCTGGTTGTACCCGACAGGTTCATCCCCGGATACCCGGGGTACGTACGACTGAGAGCGAGCGAAAAACGGCTGGAGCGAGAATGAAGAGCTCGGTGAGCACATCGGACACCTTGGGGTTGATGCTGCGCGACCTCGACCAGTTCCCCATGCCCGACCACGAGCAGCAGGTAGAGCTGGCCAAGCGAGTAGCTGCGGGCGACGATGCTGCCCGCAAGCAAATGGTCGCCGCCAACTTGCGCCTCGTCGTGCACTGGGCGCGCCGCTATCAGGACAGGGGCGTCGACATGGCCGACCTGGTGCAGGAAGGGACCTTCGGTCTCATGCGCGCCGTCGACAAGTTCGACTGGGAGCGCGGTTTCCGCTTCTCGACTTATGCGACCTGGTGGATCCGCCAGGCCCTCCAGCGAGCTGTGCAGCAGCACGGCCGGACGATCCGGATCCCCCTCGAGGTCGGCGAGCAGATCCAGCGTCTCGAGCTCACCAAGGCGGAGTTGGCCAGCACCCTGGGCCGCGCGCCGACGGTGGAAGAGCTGGACGAAGCGACCGGCATGACAGCCGAGGAGCGCGAGTCGCTGGACGACGTGGCCCGCGTGACGGCTTCGCTGGACCAGCCGGCCGCGCTCGAGTCGACCACCACACTCGGTGAGCTCGTGGCGCCCGACGGTTCGGACTTCGCCGTCGACGTCGAGGAGACGATGGTCTACGAGCGTGTCCGCGACGCGGTCGAGCGGTTGCCGGGTCTCCAGCGCGACGTGCTGCAGCTCCGCTTCGGCTTCGGCGGGGACTCCCCCGCGTCACTGCAGTCGACAGCCGAGCGCCTCGGCGTCGGCGTGCGCCGGGTCCGCCGAGCGGAGGAGGAGGCGCTGGCCGCGCTCTCCGGCGACGTCGACGTGCTCGGGGTCCACAAGGCCGCCTGATCGCTGTCTCCGGCGCCTCACTACGTGGGGCCCGGCTGACGATCATCGGTCGGACAGGTAGGCCTGCAGGTCACCGGGCAGCGGTGCATCGAACTCGGCACGCGCTCCCGTGACGGGATGGTCGAATGCCAGCCGTCCGGCGTGGAGGAAGAACCGCCCCGCACCGAGGCGCTTGTCCGGCCGGCCATAACGCGCGTCGCCGATGACCGGATGGCCGATCGCCGCCATGTGGACCCGCACCTGGTGCGTCCGCCCGCTCTGCAGCGCGAGCTCCAGCAGCGTGGTTGGGGCGTCGGAGTCGACACCTCGCCGCTCGACCACCCGGTACGCCGTGCGCGCCGCCTTTCCCCGCGGCGTGATCGCCATTTTTGTGGGCGTCCGGACGGAACGTCCGATCGGCGCGTCCACCTCTCCCTGGTCGTCGTGCACGAGCCCGGCCACCAGCGCCAGGTACCGGCGCTCCATGGTGCGCGTCGCGAGCTGCGCCACCAGAGACTCGTATGCGCCGGCGGTGCGGGCGACCGCCAGGAGGCCCGAGGTGCCCTTGTCGAGGCGGTGCACGATGCCGGGCCGGTCCGGGGCGCACACCCCCGCCGTCACGAGGTCCGCCAGTTCGGGAAACGCCGCCAGCAGCCCGCCGACCAGGGTGCCCTCGGCATGCCCGGCGCCCGGATGCACGACCAGCCCCGCCGGCTTGTCGATCACCGCGACGTCGTCGTCGGCGTGCACGACCGCGAAGCGCACCCCCGGTTCGGCGGACGGGATGGCGGAAGCGGCCTCGGGCAGTTGCACGGTGAGAAGAGCTCCCTCGCGGAGCGGCACGCGACCCGAAGTGACTGGCGCCCCGTCCACGAGGACCCGGCCGGTCTCGACGAGTTCGGCGGCCACCGCCCGAGAGACATCGGCCACCATGGCGACGCCCCGGTCCACCCGGACACCGGACAGCGTGGCCGGAACCTCGACCGTCATTGTCTCCGCCGGCTCGGCCCCTCCTGCCTGGTTCACCCGGAGCCACCCTCGTCCGCCCGTCGTGGCTCGCCCGCCGCACCCGAGTGCCCGAACAACAGCGAGACGACGACCACGACCACGCCGACCGTGACGCACGCGTCGGCAAAATTGAAGGTCGGCCAGTAGTCGAGGGTGATGAAGTCGGGCACCCGGCCACCGTGCCCACCGACGATCCGCTCGCTCAGGTTCCCGACGGCCCCGCCCAGCACCAGGCCCGCACCGATCGCCATCGGCACCGTGCGCACTTGTGCGACCACCCACGCCAGCACGAGGACGCCCAGGCACAACAAGACCGTGACGATGACGGCACGCCCGCTGAAGAGGCTGAACGCGAAGCCGGAATTGAAGGTGAGCGCCAGGCCGAACGGGCCCCACACGTGGCGGACGTCGTGGAGATGGTCGACGGCCAGCGTGGTGGTCACCTGGTCCACCACCACCACGACCACGGCGACGGCGAAGGCCACCACCCGTGGCGTGGTCAGCGCCGGGACAGGCCCCCGCTCTTGCACGCCACGCAGAGGCGTGCGTACGGCAGGGCACGCAGCCGAGGCTTCGGGATGGGCTGGAAGCAACGTTCGCAGTACCCGTACGTCTTGTCCTTGACCCGAGTCAATGCGTCGTCGATCTCTTCGACTGCCAAAGTCGCCTGGCCCGAGAGCGCGAGGTTGCGCTCGCGGTCGACGGTCACGGTTCCGCCCTCACCGGACTCCTCGTCGAACTGGACGTCACCGGGCTCGCGTTCGAGCGCCAACGAGTCCGCTTCCGCCCGGAGTGACGTCGCCTGTTCC